>DOKO01000405.1:2696-2821 GCA_003510825.1 Stenotrophomonas sp. | reverse complement strand
GCCAGGCCCTGCGGGAGGCACAGGATCAGGTCAATGCCCTGGTGCTCGGCAAGGTGCCGGAAGTCAGGCTGGCTTTCGTCGCCCTGCTTTCCGGTGGCCATCTGCTCATCGAAGATCTGCCCGGC
>DOKO01000405.1:570-2476 GCA_003510825.1 Stenotrophomonas sp. | reverse complement strand
GCCCGGCCTGGGCAAGACCACGCTGGCCCATGCACTGGCCAGCAGCCTGGGGCTGAGCTTCCAGCGCGTGCAGTTCACCTCCGACCTGCTGCCGGCCGATGTGCTCGGCGTATCGGTGTATGACGCCGGCACGCGCCAGTTCCAGTTCCATCCCGGCCCAGTGTTCTCGCACGTGCTGCTGGCCGATGAGATCAACCGCGCACCGCCGCGCACGCAGAGTGCGCTGCTGGAAGCGATGGCCGAACAGCAGGTGACGCTCGACGGGCAGACCCATGCGCTGCCCGATCCGTTCTTCGTGATCGCCACGCAGAACCCGGTCGATCTGTCCGGCACGTTCCCGCTGCCCGATTCGCAGCTGGACCGCTTCCTGCTGCGGCTGGCGATGGGCTACCCCAGCCCGCAGGCCGAACGCGAGCTGCTGCGCGGCACCGACCGCCGCGACCTGATCGCGCGCGCCGTGCCGCAGCTGGACGACAACCAGGTGCGCCAGCTGCGTGAAGCGGTCGGCCAGATCCACGTCAGCGACGCGCTGGTGGACTACGTGCAGGCCCTGCTGACCCGCAGCCGCCAGCATGCCGGCGTGCGCGTGGGCCTGTCGCCGCGTGCCGGCCTGGCCCTGCTGCGTGCGGCCAAGGCCCACGCGCTGCTGCTCGGCCGCGGCCACGTGGTACCCGAAGACGTGCAGACCCTGTTCGTCGCCGTGGCCGGCCACCGTCTGGTGGGCGAGTCCGAATCGAGCACGGGTCCGGCGCTGGCACGCGCCATCCTGCAGACCGTCGCGGTGGATTGAGGATGCCCGCACGCGGCTCACGCCTGCTTCGCCTGGCGCGTCCGCGCACGCCCGAAGCCCTGCCGCAGCGGCTCGACCGCCGGCGCATCTACGTGCTGCCCACGCGCTTCGGCCTGTTCGTGGCACTGCTGCTGTCGGCGATGCTGCTGGGTGCGCTGAACTACAACAACAACCCGGCCCTGCTGCTGGCCCTGCTGCTGGCTGCGGCGGCCATCGCCAGCGCCATCGCCGCCCACCTGCAGCTGTCGGGCGTGCAGATCGACGCCATCTCGGCCGAACCGGTGCCGGCGGGCCAGCCGCTGCGCCTGCGCATCGACCTGTCGCTGCGCGACCCGCGGCCGCGCCACGGCCTGGAACTGCAGGTTGGCGACAGCCAGGCCTGGACCGACCTGCCCGCACAGGGCCGTGGCGAAGTGGAGCTGGACGTACCCACCGAGCGGCGTGGCTGGCTCGACCTGCCGCGCATCCGCCTGTCCAGCACCCAGCCCCTGGGCTTGGTGCGTGCGTGGTCCTGGGTGTGGCCGGAACAACCGCTGCTGGTGCACCCGGTGGCGGAGGCGGTGGCGCCCTCATTGCCCGAACAGGGCAGCGACCTGCTGCACACCCGCGCCCACGCCAGCGGCGAGGAGCTGCACCAGCTGCGCCCCTACCGCGCAGGCGACCCGCCGCGCAGCATCGCCTGGAAGCATTCGGCACGACGCGACACGCTGCTGGTGCGCGAATACGAAAAGCCGGTCGGCATCGAAGTGGTGCTGGATTGGCGCGCGCTCTCCACCCTGCCGACGGAAGCGCGCATCTCGCGCCTGGCGCGCTGGGTCGACAGCGCCGAACGCGAAGGCCGGCGCTACACCCTGCTGCTGCCCTCGCAGCCCGCGCTTGGCCCCGGCCAGGGCGCGAGCCACCATCATGCGTGCCTGCGCGCACTGGCGCTGATGCCCCATGACTGAACCCGCCCTCCTGCTGGACCGCAACGCGCGCAACTGGACCCTGGCCAGCGCCGCGCTGGCACTGCTGCCCCTGCTGCTGCAGCTGCCCAGCGCACTGGCCGCAGTGATCGCGGTGGCCGGCCTGGCAACCGCCGCATTGTCGCTGCGAGGCGTGCTGCCGATGCCGGTG
>DOKO01000405.1:0-332 GCA_003510825.1 Stenotrophomonas sp. | reverse complement strand
GCGTGCTGCCGATGCCGGTGCGCCTGCTGCTGGTGCTGGCCATGCTGGGCGCCATCGTCTGGCAGATGGGCGCGGTGCGGCCAGGGCGCGATACCGGCTGCGCACTGCTGGCGGCGATGCTGGCGATCAAATCCAGCGAACTGCGCAGCGTGCGTGATGCGCGCAGCCTGCTCGGCTTCGCCCTGTTCGCGCCGTTTGCCGCCTTCCTGCTCGACCAGGGGCCCCTGACCACGCTGCTGGCCGCGCTGGCCGGCATCAGCAGCCTGCTCGCCCTGCAGCGGCTGGCCAACAACGAAGGCCGCAGCGCGGCGCTGCCGCTGCCCGGCCAGCTG
>DOKO01000472.1 GCA_003510825.1 Stenotrophomonas sp. | reverse complement strand
CGACAAGGACAAGGCCGCCAAGCCGCGCAGTCCGCTGTTGATCACCGCCCTGGTGGCCGTGCTGGCCGCAGGTGCCGCCGGTGGCGGCGTCTGGTTCTTCAACCAGTCCAAGCACGAAGACAAGACCGCCGAGGCCCCGAAGAAGGGTGCCGTGCCGGCTCCGGCGCAGTACTTCGCGCTGGACCCGGCCTTCGTGGTCAACCTCAACGGTTCGGTGGACGGCCCGCGCTACCTGCAGGTGGAAGTACAGCTGATGACCCGTGATCCGGCCGCGCTGGAAGCGATCAAGACCCACGCCCCGGCCATCCGTGCACGCCTGCTGATGCTGTTCTCGCAGGTCACCTCCGACCAGATCGCCGACATCGCCGGCAAGCAGAAGCTGCAGGCCAATTCGCTGGCCGAAGTGCAGAAGGTGCTCAAGGCCGAGACCGGCAGCAACGGCGCCGACGATCTGCTGTTCACCAGCTTCGTGACCCAGTAAGGGCTGCCCGCGATGAATGACCTGCTGTCCCAGGATGAGATCGATGCCCTGCTCCATGGCGTGGACAGTGGTGCGGTCGAAACCGAACCGGAGGCGCCCAGTGGCGAGGCCCGTTCATACGATTTCGCCAGCCAGGACCGGATCATCCGCGGTCGCATGCCGACCCTGGAAATGGTCCACGAGCGTTTCGCGCGCCTGTGGCGGATCGGCCTGTTCAACCTGATCCGCCGCTCGGCCGAACTCTCGGTGCGCGGCATCGAGCTGATCAAGTTCAACGATTACATGCACTCGCTGTATGTGCCGACCAACCTGAACCTGATCCGCTTCAAGCCGCTGCGAGGCACCGGCCTGATCGTGTTCGAGCCGACCCTGGTGTTCGCCATCGTCGACAACTTCTTCGGCGGTGACGGGCGCTACCCGACCCGCATCGAAGGCCGCGAGTTCACCGCTACCGAAATGCGGGTGATCCAGCTGCTGCTGAAGCAGACCTTCGCCGACCTGCGCGAAGCCTGGGCACCGGTGATGGAAGTGGATTTCGAATACATCAATTCGGAAATCAACCCGCACTTCGCCAACATCGTGACGCCGCGCGAATACGTGGTGGTGTGCCGCCTGCACGTCGAACTCGACGGAGGTGGCGGCGACATCCACGTCACCCTGCCGTACTCGATGCTGGAGCCGATCCGCGAACTGCTCGACGCCGGCATCCAGAGCGACCGCAATGATCGCGATGCCAGCTGGGGCGTGATGCTGCGCGAGCAGCTCAACATCGCCGAAGTGACCCTGTCCAGCGTGCTGGCCAGCAAGCGCATGACCCTGCGTGACCTGACCCGGCTGAAAGTCGGCGACATCCTGCCGATCGAGCTGAACCCGCAGGTGCCGCTGTGCGTGGAGAACATCCCCGTGTTCACCGGCGAATTCGGCGTCGCCAACGGCATGAACGCCGTGAAGATCACCGCTACCCATCCGCCGGGCACCCGCCCGCGCGTACCCGTCATCCAGGAAGACCCGCAATGAACGATATCGACGCCCTCGAACCGACCCCGGCCCAGTTCGGCAACCTGCAGGCCGACGAGTCGATCGGCCCGGACCTGAACCTGGACGTGATCCTCGACGTGCCGGTGACCCTGTCGCTGGAAGTCGGCCGCGCCCGCCTGCCGATCCGCAACCTGCTGCAGCTCAACCAGGGCTCGGTGGTGGAGCTGGAACGCGGCGCCGGCGAATCGCTGGATGTGTTCGTCAACGGCACCCTGATCGCCCATGGCGAAGTGGTGGTCATCAACGATCGCTTCGGCGTGCGCCTGACCGACGTGGTCAGCCCGAGCGAGCGGATCCGGAGACTGCGTTGAGCCTGCTGCTCGCCACCGCCCAGGCTGCTGCGAAGACCACCCCGCAGATCGGCCAGCATGCGGCCAGTGCACCGAGCCTGTTCGGCGCGGTGCTGGCGCTGCTGGCGGTGCTGGCGCTGGTGGTCGGCCTCGGCTGGCTGCTCAAGCGCATGCCGGGCAGCGGCTTCCGCCCGCCGGAAGGCATGAAGCTGGTGGCCAGCCTGAATGTTGGCGCCAAGGAGCGCGTGGTGGTGGTCGAGGTCAATGGCCAGCAGCTGCTGCTGGGCGTGACCGCCGGCAGCATCAATACGCTGCACACCCTTTCCGAGCCGCTGCCGCCGCCCGCGCCGGCGCGCGTGCCGGACTTCAAGAACCTGCCGAATTTCGCCCAGCTGCTGCAACAGCGGCTGCGCAAGGACCCCTGACATGCGTGTCGCCCGTACCCGCCCCGCCACCGTTCTGTCGTGGCTGCTGTTGATCGCCCTGTGCCTGCTGCCCGTGCTGGCGTTTGCCGCGCCCGGTGCGCCGGCCGCGCTGCCAGACGTCAACGTCGGCAAGATCGGCGGCCAGCCGGTCAGCCTGCCGTTGCAGACCCTGCTGCTGATGACGGCGATCACCCTGATCCCGTCGATGCTGCTGGTGCTGACTTCGTTCACCCGCATCATCATCGTGCTGGGCCTGCTGCGGCAGGCGCTGGGCACCGGTCAGACACCGTCCAACCAGGTGCTGCTGGGCCTGGCCCTGTTCCTGACCGCGATGATCATGATGCCGACCTGGGACAAGGCGTGGAGCACGGGCATGGCGCCCTACCTCAACGGCGAGATCGACTTCCAGACCGCGTGGACCCTGACCACGCAGCCGCTGCGCGGCTTCATGCTGGCGCAGATCCGCGAGACCGACCTGATGACCTTCGCCGGCATCGCCGGCCACGGCACCTACGCCAACCCCGACGCGATCCCGTTCCCGGTGCTGGTGGCCTCGTTCGTCACCAGTGAACTGAAGACCGCCTTCGAGATCGGTTTCCTGATCTTCATCCCGTTCGTGATCATCGATCTGGTGGTGGCCAGCGTGCTGATGTCGATGGGCATGATGATGCTGTCGCCGATGCTGGTGTCGGCCCCGTTCAAGATTCTGCTGTTCGTGCTGGTCGATGGCTGGGTGCTGACGGTGGGTACGTTGGCGGCCAGCTTCAATCCGGCGTGAATCAATCCGGCGTGAATGAAACACGCCCCGCCGGGCATGGCCCGGCGCTACCGATGGAACAACGATGTCTCCCGAACTTGCCTTGACCGAACTGCGTGGCGGCCTGATCACCGTGTTGTGGGTGGCCGGCCCGCTGCTGCTCACCGTGCTGGTGGTGGGCGTGGTGGTGGGCGTGGTGCAGGCTGCGACCCAGCTCAACGAGCCGACCATCGCCTTCGTCGCCAAGGCCGCCGCATTGACGGCCGTGCTGTTTGCCCTGGGCAGCCTGCTGATCGGCCACCTGGTCGAATTCACCACGCTGCTGTTCCAGCGCATTCCACACCTGATCGGCTAGGAAACACGCGCTGATGGATGCCGCCACCCAGATGGCTGCCGACGGCCTGCAGGCCTTCAGCATGATCGCCACGGTGCTGTGGACGATGCTGCGCATCGGCGCGGTGGCGATGGCCATGCCCATGATCGGCACCCGCGCGGTGCCGCAGCGGATCCGCGTGATCCTGGCCGGCACCCTGTCCATCGCCCTCGCCCCGCTGCTGCCGCCGGTACCGGAATGGACCGGCTTCGACGCCGCCACCGTGCTGACCATCGCCCGTGAACTCGCCATCGGCGTGTCCATCGGCTTCATGCTGCGGTTGATCTTCGAGGCCGGCGCCATGGCCGGCGAACTGGTCGCGCAGGGCACCGGCCTGGCCTTCGCGCAGATGAGCGATCCGCTGCGCGGCGGCACGTCCGGCGTCATCGGCCAGTGGTTCTACCTGCTGTTCGGCCTGCTGTTCTTCACCGCCAACGGCCACCTGGCGTTGATCTCGCTGGTGGTGGACAGCTACCGCGCGCTGCCGATCGGTGCGCCCCTGCCCGACCCGAACGCCTTCTTCAGTATCGCCCCGACCCTGTTGCTGACTGCCCTGCGCGGCGCCCTCACCCTGGCCATCCCGTTGACGGTGGCGATGCTGGCGGTGAACCTCGCCTTCGGCGTGCTGGCGCGTGCAGCGCCCGCAATGAACCCGATCCAGCTGGGCCTGCCGGTTTCGCTGCTGCTGGGCCTGTTCCTGCTGGCCCTGCTGATGGGTGAGATGGGCCCGCCGGTGCAGCGCCTGTTCGACGCGGCCTTCGAAGCGGCGGGTGCGGTCACGCGGTGACGCGCATCTACCCCTCCGCCCCTGCTTCGCGCTAGAGTGAATGGGCGGTGCCCAGGGGGACGCCGCACCTGGCAGCCGCCGTGCGGGCTGCCTGCCTCATCCATGCCCCAACGTAGTTTTTCCGTCGACAGGAAGGTCCGGGAGAAAGACGAATGCTGGTAGGCACGTACAACCCGTGGCTGGTAGCCGTTTCGCTGCTGGTCGCAGTGATGGCGTCGTACACCGCGCTGGCCATGGCCGGCCGCACGGTTACCGCGCCCGGCAAAGGCGCCACCTGGTGGTGGCGGCTGGGCGGCGGTTTTGCCATGGGCCTGGGCATCTGGTCCATGCACTTCATCGGCATGCTCGCCTTCGACCTGCCCATCCCGCTGGGCTACGACCTGCCGATCACCCTGCTCTCACTGGGCATGGCCATCGCCGCCTCGGTGTTCGCACTGTGGCTGGTTTCGCTGCGCACCCTGCCACACCCGCGCCTGGCCGGTGGCGCGGTGCTGATGGGCACGGGCATCGCCGGCATGCACTACGTCGGCATGGCTGCGATGCGCATGAACCCGGGCATCGACTACGACCCGGTCTGGCTGGCGCTGTCGCTGCTGGTCGCAGTGGCCGCCTCATGGGTCGCCCTGTACGTCGCCTTCCGGCTGCGCGCGCAGCACACCCGCAGCGTTGATCGACTGGCGGCCGCCGGCCTGCTCGGCCTTGCCATCGTCGGCATGCACTACACCGGCATGGCCGCCGCCCGCTTTCCGGAAGGCAGCGTCTGCGGTGCGGCCGTGGGCGATGGCCTGCAGAGCACCTGGCTGGCGATGCTGGTGGTAGTGCTCACCGTGGCGATCCTGGCGGTGGTGCTGGTGGTGTCCTGGATGGACCAGCGGGTGGAGGCGCAGCTGCTGCGCCTGCGCAACTCGATGCTGAGCACTTCGCTGACCGATGCCCAGCAGGAACTCACCCAGGCAGCGCTGCACGATCCGCTCACCCGCCTGCCGAACCGGCTGCTGCTGCAGCGGGGCATCGTGCAGGCGCTGGCCGAGGCCGAACAGGGCGGCAGCCGCTTCGCGGTGATGTTCATGGACCTGGATGGCTTCAAGCAGGTCAATGATGCCTATGGCCACCAGGCCGGTGATGCGCTGCTGGTGGCGGTGGCCGAACGCACGCGCCAGCTGCTGCGGCCCAACGACCTGCTGGCCCGTCTGGGCGGCGATGAGTTCGTGCTGGTGGTGCGCATCGAACACGACGAGGATCTGCCGACCCTGGCCCGGCGCATCCTGCAGGCGGTGGGCAGCGCCCCGCTGCTGCCCGACAGCGAACTGCAGGTGACCGCCAGCATCGGCGTGGCAATCTGCCCCGACCACGCCGCCAGCGAACGGCAGCTGATGGCCTTCGCCGATGCAGCGATGTACCAGGCCAAGGAATCGGGCCGCAACGCCTTCGTGATGTTCGCCGACTGGATGAACGACAGCGCCGAGCAGCAGTTCCGCCTGCTGGCCGACCTGCGCAAAGCGATCAGCAGCGACCAGCTGTTCCTGCACTTCCAGCCGAAGATCCAGGTGGCCACGCAGAAGGTGGCCGGTGCCGAGGCGCTGATCCGCTGGCGCCATCCCGAGCACGGGCTGATCCCGCCGGACCGCTTCATCCGCCTGGCCGAGCGCAGTGGCGCCATCAACGAAATCGGCCGCTGGGCGCTGGACCAGGCCTGCGCGCAGCTGCGCCGCTGGCACGACGCCGGCCATGAGGGCTGGTCGATGTCGGTCAACCTGTCGCCGGTGCAGTTTGGCTCGCCGCACCTGCTGCAGGATGTGACCGAGGTGCTCGAGCGCCATCGCATCACCCCGCGCCAGCTGGTGCTGGAGATCACCGAAAGCACGGTGATGCGCGATACCGACACCAGTCTGCGCCTGCTGCAGGCGCTGTCGGCCCTGGGTGTGGGCATTTCCATCGACGATTTCGGCACCGGCTATTCCAGCCTGCTGTACCTGAAGCGGCTGCCGGCCACCGAGATCAAGATCGACCACGCCTTCGTGCGCGACCTGGAACACAGTGCCGAGGACGTAGTGATCGTCTCGGCCATCGTGGCCCTGGGCCACGCGCTGGACATGGACATCGTGGCCGAGGGCGTGGAGACGGCTGCCCAGCGGGCGTACCTGGAGCGGCTGGGCTGCGACTACCTGCAGGGCTTCCTGCTGGGCCGGCCGGTGGATGCCGCCCGCTTCATGCAGCTGCACGACCTGCCGCGGCCACGGGTGGAACTGGCGCAGAGCCCGCCGCCCAACGGCGATGCCCCCCCTGTAGAGCCTAGCCGACGCTCGGCTGGGTCCGACCACCCGTCACTGTAGAGCCGAGCCTGCGCTCGGCTGGGTCTGGCCAGTGCGCGAAGGGCAGCCGAGCATGGGCTCGGCTCTACCGAGGCCCGATGCACCTGCGGCAGCGCCGTCACGGAACAGTTCTTGCACGCACCCCGGCAACCCCAGCCGCAGTGCCCGTGATGTCCGAGAACGAAGACGCAGGCGAAAAAACCGAACAACCAACCGAAAAACGCCTGCGTGAAGCCCGGGAACAGGGCAACATCCCGCGTTCGAAGGAACTGGCGACCGTGGCCGTGTTCGGCGCCGGCATCATCGCCATCATGGCCAGCGCCGCCTCGCTGGGCGCCGGCGGGCGGGCCTGGATGCGCGCCGCGCTCAGCCCGGAACCGGCCCTGTGGCAGAACCCGCAGCTGCTGTTCGGTCATTTCGGCATGTTGTTCCTGCGCCTGATGATGGCCTGCTGGCCGTTGTTGCTGGTCTGCATCCTGGCCAGCTTCCTGGCGCCCGTGGTGATGGGCGGCCTGCGCTGGTCGAACAAGTCGCTGATGCCCGACCCCAGTCGCCTCAGTCCGCTGTCCGGACTGAAGCGCATGTGGGGCGCCGAAGCCGTCGCCGAGCTCATCAAATCACTGCTGCGCATGGGGTTTGTCGGCGCCTCGGCCACCCTGGTGTTCGCCGCCAGCTTCGACAGCCTGCGCGGCCTGCTGAACCAGCCACTGGAATCGGCCGTCGCCCATGGCCTGGGCTTCACCCTGAAGCTGCTGCTGGCCGCCGCCGGGGCGATGCTGGTGCTGGCCGCCATCGATGCCCCGTACCAGCGCTGGAACTGGACGCGCAAGCTGAAGATGACCCGCGAGGAACTGCGCCGGGAAATGAAGGAAAGCGAGGGCAGCCCGGAAGTGAAGGGCCGCATCCGCCACATGCAGCAGCAGCTGGCCAACCGCCGGATGATGGAAGCAGTGCCCACCGCCGACGTGGTGGTGGTCAACCCCACCCACTACGCGGTCGCCCTGAAGTACGAGGGCGGCAGCATGGGGGCCCCCACGGTGGTCGCCCTGGGCGTGGACGAAACCGCCCTGCGCATCCGTGAAGTGGCCGACGGCAACAAGGTTGCAATCGTCTCTGCCCCGCCTTTGGCACGCGCCTTGTATCGGGAGGGGCAACTCGGAAAGGAAATTCCCGTGAGACTGTACTCCGCCGTCGCCCAGGTGCTGTCCTACGTCTACCAGCTGCGTAGCTGGCGGACCGGCCCGATGCCGTCCGCCCCGCACGTGGACGTGGATGAATTCGGCAAGGGAGGCCGCCCGTGAACGCCCAGGCTTCCGGCTTCAATACCCGCCGCGCCCTCGAGATGATCCGCCAGGGTCTTGGCGCACCCCTGATCGTGCTGGCCCTGCTGGCCATGGTCGTGGTGCCGCTGGCCGCGCCGGTGCTCGATGCACTGTTCACCTTCAACATCGCCATCTCGCTGATGGTGCTGCTGGCGGTCGTCTACGTGAAGCGCCCGCTGGACTTCACGATCTTCCCGATCGTGCTGCTGGTCACCACCATGCTGCGGCTGGCGCTGAACGTGGCCTCCACCCGCGTCATCCTGCTGCACGGCCAGAACGGCCACGAGGCGGCCGGCAAGGTCATCGCCGCCTTCGGTGAATTCGTCATCGGCGGCAACTACGCCGTGGGCATCGTGGTCTTCGCCATCCTCACCATCATCAACTTCGTGGTCATCACCAAGGGCGCCGGGCGCGTCTCGGAAGTGACCGCGCGCTTCATCCTCGACGCCATGCCCGGCAAGCAGATGGCCATCGACGCCGATCTGAACGCCGGTTTGCTGACGCGTGAAGAAGCCAAGGCCCGTCGTGAAGAAGTCCGCGAGGAAGCCGACTTCTACGGTGCGATGGACGGTGCCAGCAAGTTCATCCGCGGCGACGCCATCGCCGGCATCCTGATCCTGTTCATCAACATGCTCGGTGGCCTGGCCGTGGGCGTGCTGCAGCATGGCATGCCGTTCGGCGATGCCGCCGCCACCTACACCCTGCTGTCCATCGGTGACGGCCTGGTGGCGCAGCTGCCGGCGCTGCTGATCTCCAGCGCCGTGGCGATGCTGGTCACCCGCGCCTCGCGCTCGCAGGACATGGCCCAGGCCATGACCGGCCAGGTGTTCGGCCAGTACCGCGCCCTGGCCATCACCGCCGGCATCATCGGCCTGGTCGGCCTGGTGCCGGGGATGCCCAACGTCGCTTTCCTGACGCTGGCCGCGATCCTTGGCTTCATCGCCTGGAAGCTGTACCGCAAGAGCCAGGCCCCCGCTGTCGATCCGGCCGCGGCCGCCGCTGAAGCCGGCCCGTTGAATGCCCTCGGCCGCCCGGCCGCCGCACCCACCGCCGAACTGAGCTGGGACGAACTGCGCCCGGTCGATCCGCTGGGCCTGGAAGTGGGCTACCGGCTGATCCCGCTGGTGGATGCCAACCAGGGCGGCGAGCTGATGGCGCGCATCAAGGGTGTGCGCCGCAAGCTGACCCAGGACGTGGGCTTCCTGATCCCATCCGTGCACATCCGCGACAACCTGGAACTGCCGGCCAACGGCTACCGCGTGCTGGTGCATGGCGTGCCGGTGGCCACCGCCGACATCCACCCCGACCGCGAACTGGCGCTGGACCCCGGCAGCGCGCTGGGCCCGCTGGAAGGCATCGCCGGCAAGGACCCCGCGTTCGGCCTCGATGCCACCTGGATCCAGCCGCACCAGCGCGCCCAGGCCGAGACCATGGGCTACACCGTGGTCGACCCGGCCACCGTGGTCGCCACTCATCTGTCGCACCTGATCCGCGAGCACGCGCCGGAACTGCTGGGCCACGAAGAGGTCCAGCACCTGCTGGCCAACCTGGGCAAGAGCGCGCCCAAGCTCGTCGAAGATCTGACGCCGAAGGCGCTGCCGCTGTCGGCAGTCGTGCGCGTGCTGCAGAACCTGCTGGTCGAGCGCATTCCGATCCGCCAGCTGCGCAAGATCGCCGAAGCGCTGGTCGAGCACGCCCCCATGAGCCAGGACCCGGCCACGCTGACCGCTGCCGTGCGCACCGCGCTGGGCCGCTTCATCGTGCAGGAGATCGCCGGAATGTCGGCGGAGCTGCCGGTGTTCACCCTCAACCCGCAATTGGAACGTGTCTTGCAGGAGTCCACGCAGGGCAACGGCGCCGCGCTGGAACCCGGACTCGCAGAGCGACTGCACCAGAGCCTGGCCGAATGTGTCAGCAAGCAGGAAGCGCGAAACGAGCCGGCGGTCGTGCTGGTACCGGGCCCGGTGCGTGCCGCGCTGGCCCGCCTGGTCCGCCACAGCGTTCCGTCGCTGTCGGTCCTGGCCTACAGCGAGGTGCCGGAAGACAAGCGCCTGAAACTGGTCGGAACGATCAGCTGACGCCCGCCTTCCACGCGCCAGAAAACAGACACCACTTTCAAACCGCAATACACGACAGATTCCAAGGGGAACCCGAACCGTGCAGACCACCGACCACCCGCGTTCCTCGACCGCCACTCCGCCGACTTCGTCCCGTGACCACAGCATGAAAATCAAACGATTCGTCGCCGCCGACATGCGCTCGGCCATGAACCTGGTGCGCAAGGAACATGGCCCCGACGCCGTGATCCTGTCCAACCGCCGGATCGAGGAAGGCGTGGAGATCGTCGCCGCCGCCCATTACGACGAGAGCGCCGTGCAGCGAGCACTGGAAGCCTCGCGCCGCGAGATCGCCCCGCCGCCGCCGTCGAAGCCGCGCACCGCCGCTGATGCAGTGATCGCTGCGGTGACCCGCCGCCGCACCGCGACCCCGGCC
>DOKO01000329.1 GCA_003510825.1 Stenotrophomonas sp. | reverse complement strand
GGTGATCCGCGCCGATGGCGGCTCGCGCTCGTGGATCAACGGCCGCCCGGTGACCCTGGCGCAGCTGGCCGATCTGGCCGGGCGACTGGTGGAGATCCATGGCCAGCACGAGCAGCAGGCCCTGCTGACGCGCCCGTCGCAGCTGGCCCTGCTGGATGCCTACGCCCGCAACGAGGACGAGCGCCGCCAGGTGCGCCGTGCCGCTGCGGCCTGGCAGACCCTGGTCGACGAGTCGCTGGCCCTGTCGCAACAGGGCGACGTTTCCGACCGCATCGGCTTCCTTGAACACCAGCTGCGCGAGCTGAACCGCGAAGACCTGGAACCCGAGTCGATTGTCGCGCTGGGCGCCAGCCACCGCCGCCAGGCCCACGCCAGCGCCCTGCTGAGCGCCTGCCAGGCGGCCAGCAACCAGCTCAACGGCGACGACGGCAGCTCGGCCATGGACCTGCTGCAGCAGGTGCGCCACGACCTGTCGCGCCTCATCGAACACGACCCGCGCCTGGGTGAAGTGGACGGCCTGATCGAGAACGCCTCGATCCAGCTGCACGAAGCCCTGTCGCTGCTGGACCGCGTGCACGACGACCTCGATGCCGACCCGGAACAGTTCGAGGAGAACGAGCGCCGCCTCGGCCGCCTGCACGACCTGGCCCGCAAGCACCGGGTGCCGATGGACGAGCTGGGCGCGCAGCGCGAACGCATGCATGCCGAAGTGGAGCAGTTGCGGGGCGCCGACGAGCGCCTGCAGCGCCTGGCCGGCGAGATCGAGAAGGCTGCCGCCGCCTGGCGCGTGCAGGCCGAGGTACTTACTGCCTGCCGCCGCAAGGCTGCGGCCGAGCTGTCGGCCACCACCACCGGCATCATCGCCGAGCTGGGCATGGGCGGCGGCCAGTTCCTGATCGAGCTGGAAGCACAGGACAGCGGCAAGCCCGACCCGCAGGGCGCCGAGCGCGTGGAGTTCCTGGTGGCGGCCAACGCCGGCCAGCCGCCGCGGGCGCTGCGCAAGGTCGCCTCCGGCGGTGAACTGTCGCGCATCTCGCTGGCCATCGAAGTGGCCGCGCTGGACCTGGATGCGGTGCCAACCATGGTGTTCGACGAAGTCGACTCGGGCATCGGCGGCGCGGTGGCCGACATCGTCGGCCAGAAGCTGCGTGCCCTCGGCGAGAAACGCCAGGTGCTGTGCGTCACCCACCTGCCACAGGTCGCCTCCAAGGGCCACGCCCACTACCGGGTCAGCAAGGCGCCGGTGGAAGGCATGACCCAGAGCGCGGTGGAGAAGCTGGACACCAAGGCGCGCGAAGAAGAACTGGCACGCATGCTGGGTGGCGTGGAAGTGAGCAAGGAAGCACGCGCCGCAGCCCGCAAGCTGCTGGTCGCGTCGAGCTCGCTCGACTGACCGCATTGAGCCGAGCATGGGCTCGGCTCTACAGCGTGCGCCCGGACAAACCCGATATGTAGAGCCGAGCCCACGCTCGGCTCGCGCGTGTCCGCGCGCGGCGTCACCCCTGCGGTCGCGCCAGATCCACGTGCTCCACCAGGAAATCGAGGAACGCCCGCACCCGCAGCGGCAGGTAACCGCCCTGCCCCAGGAACACCGCGTGCACCTCTTCCAGGTCACCCGGGTTGGCCTCCTCCAGCACCGGCAGCAGCCGCCCTGCGGCGATGTCGGCCTGCACCTGGAAGGCCGCCAGCCGCGCCATGCCCAGCCCACCCAGCACCAGCTGGCGCAGCGCATCGCCATTGCTGGCGCGGGCATTGCCGCTGGGCAGCACCATCCGCTCGCGCCCATCCTGCAGCACCGGCCAGCCCTGCATCGCCCGCGCGTGGCCGATATCCAGACGGTTGTGCGCCTGCAGCGCCTCTGCCGTGTGCGGCAGGCCATGCCTCTGCGCATAGGCCGGCGCCGCCACGATCATCATCCGGGTCGAGCCCAGGCGCCGCGCCACGAGGCTGGAGCTCTTCAGCGGCCCGGCGCGCACGGCCACGTCGGTGCGCTGCTCCAGCAGATCGATCACCTCGTCGTTCAGGGTCAGGTCCACGCCCACCTGCGGGTTCTGCTGCAGGAACGCGGGCAGCAGCGGCAGCAGGAAGTGCTGGCCGAAGGGCACGTTGGAATTGACCCGCAGCCGCCCGCGCGGCTCGGCATGGGCGCTGGCGCAGCGCTCGGCCTCCTCCAGGTCGGCCAGCACGCGAAGGCCGCGCTCGTAGAACGCGCAGCCTTCGGGGGTCAGCTGCAGCTGGCGTGTCGAACGTTGCAGCAGGCGCGTACCCAGCCGCTGCTCCAGCCGCGCCACCAGCTTGCTGACCGCCGAGGGCGTCATGTCCAGCGAGCGCGCGGCAGCGGAGAAGCCGCCGGTCTCGATCACCCGCACGAACACTTCCAGTTCGCCGGATCGGTTGATGTCGGGTCGTGCCATGTCAGTGAATCCAGTTCACAGATGATTATCCATCCGCAGTCTAGTTCACAGGTGACCCCATGGGGTCGGCCGGGGTCGGATCCCTTTGCGCCAGCAAAGGGCTCTGACCCCAGAAACGAAAAACCCCGGGCAGGCCCGGGGTCTTCGTACATCCGCAGCTGGCTGCAGCGCCTTACTTGCGCTTCTTGCGCACGTACAGCACCAGCGAGTGCTCTTCCAGCTCGTAGCCGTGGTCTGCGGCGATCTTGCGCTGCAGCTCCTCGATCTCGTGGCTTTCGAACTCGATGATCTTGCCGCTGTCCACGTCGACCATATGGTCGTGGTGGCCGCCGCGGTCCAGCTCGTAGACGGCCTGGCCGCCTTCGAAGTTGTGCTTCAGCACCAGGCCGGCGGCCTCGAACTGGGTCAGCACCCGGTACACCGTGGCCAGGCCGATTTCATCGCCGTGCTCCAGGAGCTGGCGGTAGATGTC
>DOKO01000116.1:2548-2688 GCA_003510825.1 Stenotrophomonas sp. | reverse complement strand
CTGCCGGCGGCAAGACGCCGGCCAGCGCGGTGGCGCCGGCCAGCGACGAACGCGCGTGGCGCCATCGCTTCGGCTGGGAAGGTGCGGCACCGCCGGCCCTGACGTCGGCCGGTACGCGCATCCGCAAGATCGAGTTCGCC
>DOKO01000116.1:0-2305 GCA_003510825.1 Stenotrophomonas sp. | reverse complement strand
GGGCGTCTACAACCGCTCGCGCCTGCCCGGCCGCAACGATTACTTCCAGCTGCCGGACTGGAACACCTACGTGGAAAGTGGCCAGCACCTGGACCTGACCCTGCCGGCCGGCGAGACGGTGAACCGCATGGAGATCCGCGGTGCGGCGTTCGGCAGCCTGGCGCATGGGCCCGATGCCGAACATGCCACCGAGGTGCTGGCCACGCGGCCGCGCGGCGTGGTGCGCAGCGTGCAGGACATTCCCGCGCAGCAGGGCGGCGTGCTGCGCTTCAGCAACGTCGAACAGGAAACCCCGATCCAGGAAGTCTGGGCCTACAACGTGAGCGAAGGCGCCGAGCCGGAAGGCACGGTCAAGCAGACCTACGTGATCGACAGCCAGGCCCTGCCCGACTACACCAACCTCGATGCGCTGCGGCACTACATCGATGGCCGCTTCCCGGCCGCCGAACGCAGCACGGTGATGGCCCTGCCCAAGGGCGCGGGTTCGCGCCGCCGTGGTGCCGACAGCCTGCCGACGCAGCCGCGGCCGATCGTGCACGTGCTGATTCCCTCGGGCGTCGGCGATGCTCCGGCCAACCAGCCGTTGATCCGCAGCTGGGCCTACAGCTGGGAAAACATGCATGACGGCCTGGACGGCGTGGCCATCGACCTTCCCGCGCTGGGCCTGCCGGCCACCCACGACGGCCTGATCCCGCTGAACATCCGCATCAAGGATCCGATCTGGCCGGCACGCGACATGATCGATGTCTCGGTGTCGGTGCAGCCGGGGCAGAAGCGCACGCTGTGGCTGGACCTGCGCGACCGCATCCTCACCCCCGACAGCCTGTGGCTGAGCATCGCCTCGGCCGCGCCGGGCTTCGATGCCGCCGCGCTGGACGGCGCGCAGATCCGCCTGGTGTTCAAGCCGCGCGCCGACGCGCTGAAGGAACACGTGGCCGACCGCTTCAACCAGGTGCGCGACAACTGGGGCTTCCTGGTCGAGGAACACACCACCTCCAAGCGCCAGCGCCTGTATGCGCGCGTGTATGCCGACCTCAGCGACCTGCTGCGGGTGGACCCGGACCACGAGCTCGGCCGCCTGTACTGGAACTACATCAGCTACAACAGCCAGGGCCGCCCGCCCTACACCGCACCGGCCGTGCCCAAGGGCGTGCCGGCGTGGGCATTCAACCAGGTGCAGGACCTGGCCCAGGTGCGCCAGTTCGTCGACTGGTGGATCGACGAGCGGCAGGTGGCCTACGGCGATTTCGGCGGCGGCATCTCCGATGATTCCGACCTGACCCAGCAGTGGCCGGGCCTGGCGCTGATGGGCGTGCAGCCGGATCGCCTGAACGCCTCGCTGACTGCGCTGTCCGATGCGGTGTACCGCAATGGCATGTTCAGCAATGGCCTGAGCACGATCGAGACCGACGAACTGCATTCCTACGAGGAAGGCATCAACACCAACAGCGCCATGCTCTACCTCAACTGGGGCGACCCGTTGACCGTGGAGCGCCTGATGGAAACGGTGAAGGCCTTCGACGAGCGCATCATCCTGCGCAACCCGCAGGGCAACCTGCTGTTCTCCAGCAACTGGTTCGGTGGCAACAAGGTCTACCGCGAACCGAACTGGCAGTGGCAGAAGCCTTATTCCTTCCCGGTGCTGCACCCGGCGTTCCTGCTCGGCCAGTACAACGCCGATCCGACCGGCCGCAAGCTGGTGATCGGCCTGGCCGATGGCTACCTGGCCCACGCGGGCACCGACGAGAAGGGCCGCTTCACCCTGCCCAACGAGATCAACTGGGCCACCGGTGCCACCCGCGGCGGCGAGTTGAACAATGGCTCCGGCGGCGGCGACACCATGCACACGTTCTGGGCCGCGTGGCGCTGGACGGGCGATGCGAAGTACCTGCAGGCGCTGGACTACCGCGTGGCCCGTGGCGGGCCGGGTGCACTGGCCAACCTCGGCGAGAACTACGTCGACGCGCTGGGTCGGCAGCAGGACTGGTACCCGAAGCTCACCGCCGAGGCCGATGCCGGCAAGACCGGTTTCGCCAGCCTGATGGCCTGGCAGGCCAGCGGCGATACGAAGTACATCGACGCGCTGCACGCTGACGGCCTGCAGGCCAAGGTGCAGCGCGCCTACATGAACACCGAGGGCCACTGGTGGTCCGACCGCGTGGAAGCGCCTAGCGAGTTCCTGCAACGCGCGCGCCTGGGCGGCATCGCGCTGAAGCGCAACCAGAGCTGGCCCGGGCACACGGTCAGCTGGCGCTTCGACCGCGACGGTGCCGCCGAGCAGGTCGCGCTGCTGGTGCATGCGCCC
>DOKO01000117.1 GCA_003510825.1 Stenotrophomonas sp. | reverse complement strand
GTAGAGCCGACCGCTGGTCGGCTGCTCTGCGAAAAGCGGCCGACTGACAGTCGGCCCTACCGAAGCCGAAGCGCGGCGCCGGCTCAGTGCGCCGGGGCGCCATTGCCGTCGATCTTGCTCAGCTGGTACAGCTCCAGGCCGATGCGCTTGATCAGGCCCAGCTGCTGCTCCAGCCACCAGGCGTGGTCTTCCTCGGTGTCCTTCAACTGCGCCAGCAGCATGTCGCGGCTGACGTAGTCGCCCTTCTCCTCGCACAGCTTCATGCCGGCGGCGAGATTGTTGCGGACGGCGTATTCAGTATCGAGATCCTTCTGCAGCATCTCCTCCACGGTCCTGCCCGGCTCGGTGGCATGCGGGCGCATGTCCGGGTCGCCGCCCAGGAACAGGATGCGGCGCAGCAGCGCGTCGGCGTGCTGGGTCTCCTCCTCCATCTCGTGGTTCAGGCGTTCGTACAGCGCGAACAGGCCCTGGTCCTCGTAGCGGCGGGAATGGATGAAGTACTGGTCGCGGGCAGCAAGCTCGCCGCGCAGCAGTTCCTTCAGGCAGGCGATGACGTCCGGGTTGCCTTTCATGGGGGTGCTCCTGTGGATCGATGCGGCATAGGGTGCCGCATTTCAAAATACGGTGATCTAATCGGAATCAGTCGCAGTTGCGCCTGCGGCTACAATCCCCCCACGAGTGCCGGAAGGACCTGCAATGCGACGTGCCTGGCGTTGGATACTGGCTGTACTCATCGCCATCGTGCTGGTCACCGCACTGGTCCTGTGGCTGCTGCTGCGCGGCAGCCTGGCTGAACTGGAGGGCGAACAGGCCCTGCCCGGGCTGGCCGCGCCGGTCAGCATCGAGCGCGACGCGCTGGGGGTGGTCACCATCACCGCCGGCAGCCAGGCCGATGCCATGCGTGCCCTCGGCCATGTGCATGCGCAGGAACGCTATTTCGAGATGGACCTGATGCGCCGCAGTGCCGCGGGCGAACTGTCGGCGCTGTTCGGGCCGGTGGCCATCGACGCCGACAAGCGCATGCGCGTGCACCGGCTGCGCGCGCGCACCGAAGCGCACCTGGACGACGCACTGGGCGACAACCCGCAGGCCGTGCGTGCCTACGTCGATGGGGTCAACGCGGGCCTGACCGATCTGTCGGTGCGGCCCTGGGCCTACCTGCTGCTGCGGCAGTCGCCCGCACCCTGGCAGGCCAGTGACAGCGTGCTGGCCGGGCTGGCCATGTACGCCGACCTGCAGGACCCGGGCAACCAGAACGAACTGGCGCTGGCGCGCATCCGCGACGTGGTGCCGCCGGCCCTGCATGCGCTGCTGGCCCACGATGGCAGCAGCTGGGACGCGCCCCTGCAGGGCGAACCGCGCGGCGACGCGGTGCTGCCCGACGCCACCCAGCTGGACCTGCGTACGCTGGCCGCCGCGCCCAGCGGGCCTGCCGCCGAAGCCGATGCGGTGGGCAGCAACAACTTCGCCGTGGCCGGTGCGCTGACCGCCGATGGCCGCGCCATCATCGCCGACGACATGCACCTGGCCCTGCGTGCGCCCAGCCTGTGGTTCCGCGTGCGCCTGCGCTATCCGGATCCGCAGACACCGGGTGGCCAGGTCGATGTCAGCGGCTTCTCGCTGCCGGGCGTGCCGGCGGTCATCGTCGGCAGCAACGGGCACGTGGCCTGGGGCTTCACCAACAGCTACATCGACACCGCCGATTTCCGCCGCGAACCAGCGAATGCGCCGGTGACGGTGCACGAGGAGCGCATCGCCGTGGCCGGCGGGCGCGATGTGCTGTTCCCGGTGCGGGAAACCGCGTGGGGGCCGATCCTGCACACCCATGCCGATGGCAGCGGCGATGCCCTGCGCTGGGTCGCCCACCTGCCCGGCGCGGTGCGCATGGACTTCGCCGACATGGCCCGCGCCGGTGACCTCGGCCAGGCCCTGAAGACCGCCGACCATGCCGGCATTCCCGCACAGAACCTGGTGATCGGTGATCGCGGCGGGCGCATTGCCTGGCGCCTGGTCGGTGCACGCCCTGACCGCGGCCCCGGCTGCGTCCCGCAGGGCTTCAACACCCTGCAGGACAGCGCAGACTGCGCGCCGTGGCCGATCCGCAGCGATGCCGCGCCGGCGCTGATCGATCCGCCCGGGCAGCGCCTGTGGACTGCCAACAGCCGCGTCGTCGACGATGCCACCCTGGCCGTGGTCGGCAACGCGGGCTACGACCTGGGCGCACGCGGCCAGCAGATCCGCAACCTGCTGGCCACCCAGGACCGCTTCGACGAGCACGACCTGCTGGCGATCCAGCTCGATGACCGCGCGGTGTTCCTGCAGCGCTGGTGGGTGCTGCTGCACGAAACCGCCGAGCACAGCGATGACCCGTCATTGAAGCGCCTGGCCGCCGCCAGCGAACACTGGGACGTGCGTGCCTCGGCCAATTCAACCAGCTACCGCATCGTGCGCGGTTTCCGTGGCGAGGTGCTCGATGCCATCGAAAGCGCGCTGCTGGCACCGGCCAAGGCGCGCCTGGGTGAGGACTACCTGCCGCCGCGGCTTGCGCAGCTGGAAGGCGTGGTCTGGCCGATGCTGCAGCAGCGCCCGGCCAACCTGCTGCCGCCCGGCGTGGACAGCTGGGATGCACTGCTGGCCAAGGCCGCGCATACGCTGGAAGCCGACCTGGGCAAGCAGGGGCCGCTGCAGCAGCGCACCTGGGGCGAGCGCAATGTGGCCGACATCTGCCACCCGGTCTCGCGTGCCCTGCCCGCCTTCACCCGCCGCTGGCTGTGCATGCCGGCCGACCAGCTGCCTGGCGACCGCGACATGCCGCGCGTGCAGGGGCCGAGCTTTGGCGCTTCGCAGCGCATG
>DOKO01000342.1:6537-7023 GCA_003510825.1 Stenotrophomonas sp. | reverse complement strand
GCTCGCGGCCAAGTACGCCGATGACGTGTTCACCCATTCGCCTTCGCTGGAAGAGACGCGTGCATTCACCCAGAAGGTGAAGAACTCGGCCATTGCCCATGGCCGCAGCGGCAACGACGTGAAGATCTTCCCCGGCATCGGCCCCATCGTTGGTCATACGGCCGCCGAGGCCGAAGCCAAGTACCAGGCCATTGCCGCGCTGGCCAGCCTGGACGATGCGCTGGCCTATCTGGGACGTTTCTTCGATCACCATGATTTCAGCCAATACGACCCGGATGCGCCGTTTCCCGAGCTGGGCGACATCGGCAGCAACTCGTTCCGCTCCACCACCGACCGCATCAAGCAGGACGCGCGCGAGCAGGGCCTGACCCTGCGCCAGGTGGCATTGCAGGCGGTCAGCCCACGACCGAACTTCATTGGCACGCCGCAGCACGTGGCCGACGAACTGATCCGCTGGTTCGATGCCGGTGCCAGCGATGGCTTCAT
>DOKO01000342.1:2919-6360 GCA_003510825.1 Stenotrophomonas sp. | reverse complement strand
CGGTGCCAGCGATGGCTTCATCCTGGGTTTTGCCGCGCAGCGCGAGGGCCTGGATGATTTCGTGAAGCTGGTGCTGCCGATCCTGCAGGCGCGCGGTTACCACCAGCGTGAGCTGCAGGGGCAGACCCTGCGCGACCAACTGGGCCTGCCGCGCAAGGCCAGCCGCCATGCGACCGACGCCGAGCCGGCGCGGAAGGTGGGGTAGGACGATGAGCGGAGACACATCGGTAGCGCCGGGCAACGCCCGGCGGAACTCGACGGCAACGGGTGTGCTGCCCGAAATCGCGGCACGCGCCGAGGAAGCCATCGCCCTGCGCCATGACCTGCACCGCCACCCCGAGCTGGCGTTCGAGGAACATCGCACCAGCGCCCGCGTGGCCGAGCTGCTGCAGGAGTGGGGCTACGCGGTGACCACCGGCGTCGGTGGCACCGGCGTGGTGGGCACGCTGCAGCGCGGGCAGAGCAGCCGTCGCCTGGGCCTGCGCGCGGACATCGATGCACTGCCGATCCAGGAGGATTCCGGTCTGGCCTATGCCAGCCAGAACGAAGGGCTGATGCACGCCTGCGGCCACGATGGCCACACCGCCATCCTGCTGTCGGCGGCGCACTATCTGGCCCATCACGGGTGCATCGATGGCACCCTGCAGCTGGTGTTCCAGCCGGCCGAAGAGACCGGTTCGGGTGCCTCGAAGATGATCGAGGACGGTCTGTTCGAGCGCTTCCCGGTGGATGCCATCTACGGCCTGCACAACTGGCCGGGCGTGCCGGTGGGGCACTTCGGCTTCGTCGATGGGCCGGCGATGGCGTCGGTGGACTGGGCGCGGCTGAAGGTGATCGGCAAGGGCGGCCACGGCGCCGAGCCGCAGGGCAGCGTCGATCCGATCCTGGTCGCCGCGCACATCATCACCGCGCTGCAGAGCGTGGTCTCGCGCAATGTGGACCCGCGGCAGATGGGCGTGGTCACCGTCGGCTCGATCCACGGCGGCCAGGCGGCCAACGTGATTCCCGATGTGGTGGAGCTGAAGCTGACCGTGCGCGCCTACCTGCCGGAGGTGCGCGACACCCTGCGCCGCCGGGTCACCGACATCGCCGAGCAGACCGCCGCTGCGTTCGGTGCGCGTGCTGAGATCGAATTCCCGCGCGGCTTCCCCAGCGTGATCAACCACCCGCAGGAGACCGCCTACATCCGCGAGGTCGCGCGGCAGGGCTTTGGTGACGCGCAGGTGGTGCCGACGTTCGCGCCGCGTACGGCCAGCGAGGATTTCGCGTTCCTGCTGCAGGCGCGGCCGGGCAGCTTCGTCTTCGTCGGCAACGGCGACAGCGCGCCGCTGCACAGCCCACGCTACGTGTTCAACGACGCAGCCATCGCCCCGGCAGCCAGCCTGTGGGCACGCCTGGCCGAGCACTACCTGGTGGAGGACGCGGTATGAGCGTGCAGTTCGACAACGAGCGTTTCCTCTACACCTCGGTGGATGATCCGCTGGCGCGGCCGCTGTTCGACGGCCTGGAGCAGGAGTACGACAGCCGCTACGCCGATGTGCGCGGTCGCGTCGGTGGCAGCGCACGCGAGGAACTGCAGCGCTACCCGGCGCAGGCGTTTGCCGCACCAGTGGGGGCGTTCGTACTGCTGCTGCGCGATGGCGTGGCGATCTCTGGTGGGGCCTTCATGCCGCACCGTGATGCCCACACCGCCGAGTTCAAGCGCATCTGGACGCTGCCCGGCCTGCGCCGGCAGGGCATTGCCCGCCGCGTGCTGCAGGAGCTGGAAGACCAGGCCGCACGCCAGGGCTATCGCCGCGTGTTCCTGACCACCGGCTTCCGCCAGCCCGAGGCGGTGGGCCTGTACCTGAGCCATGGCTACACCGCGCTGTTCGATCTGAACGCGGACCCGGAGTCCATCGCCCATCTGCCATTCGAGAAACACCTGCACGCCGCTGCGCCATTCCCGGCCGCCGGTGCTGCACTGCTGCACGGAGCCCATGCATGAGCACGCCGTCCACCGCGTTGGAGGGCATCGCCGCCCGCCCGGCAACCGCGTCCGCACCGGCCTTGAAGATCGTACCGGCGCGGCACCCGCTGCAGACCGTGGGCACGGTGCTGGCGCTGGCCCTGATCCTGATCGGGCTGCAATCAGTGCTGGGCAACCCGCGCTGGGGCTGGGGCACGTTCGCCGAATGGTTCTTCGCGCGCCCGGTGCTGGAAGGGCTGGGCCGCACTCTGCTGCTGACCGCGCTGGGCACCGGCCTCGGCTTTGCACTGGGCACGCTGCTGGCCTTGGCCCGCGTCTCCGGTTCGCCGCTGCTGTCGGCGGTGTCGTGGGGCTACGTGTGGCTGTTCCGCTCGATCCCGCTGCTGGTGCTGTTGCTGCTGTTGAATAACCTTGGCTACCTCTACAGCACCATCGAACTGGGCGTGCCGTTCACCGGCATCAGTCTGTTCTCGTACCCGACCACGCAGCTGATCGGCGTGTTCACCGCGGCGGTGCTGGGCCTGACCTTGAACCAGGCGGCGTTCTCGGCCGAAGTGATCCGTGGCGGCATTCTCTCGGTTGACCATGGGCAGTATGAAGCCGCTGCGGCGCTGGGCCTGCCGCGCGGTCGCCAGGTACGCCGGATCATCCTGCCGCAGGCAATGCGTTCGATCCTGCCGGCCGCGTTCAACGATGTGATCGGGCTGGCCAAGAGCACCTCGGTGGTCTATGTGCTCGCACTGCCGGAGCTGTTCTACACCGTGCAGGTGATCTACCGCCGCAACCTGGAAGTGGTGCCGCTGCTGATGGTGGCCACGGTCTGGTACCTGGTGATCCTCACCGTGCTGTCGCTGCTGCAGCGGCGGGTGGAGCAGCGCTTTGCGCGCGGGCAGCTGCAGCGCGAGCGCAGTGTCTCGCGCGTGTCCTCACCGGTAAGGCCCGCAGCGCAGGGGGAGGCACGCATAGCCAGCCGCCCGCGTGTCGCGGCCCAGGTCGAGCCCGGGCAGGGCGCCGCGGTGGCGCTGCACGGTGTCGGCAAGGTGTTCGGCGAACAGACGGTGCTGGAGGATGTGAACCTGGAGCTGCGCGCCGGCAGCGTGACCGTGCTGATTGGTCCTTCGGGCGCAGGCAAGTCGACCCTGCTGCGGTTGATCAACCATCTGGAGCGCGCCGACAGCGGCTATGTGAACGTGGGCGGACAGCTGATCGGCTACCGCCGCGACGGTGACACGCTGTATGAGCTGCCCGAGCGCGAGATCCGCCGCCGTCGTGCCGAGGTCGGCATGGTGTTCCAGGGCTTCAACCTGTTCCCGCACCTGACCGCGCTGGAAAACATCATCGAGGCGCCGATCGCGGTGCGTGGCGTGCCGCGTGCGCAGGCCGAGCAGCAGGCGCGCGACCTGCTGCAGCGTGTCGGCCTGGCCGACAAGGCCGATGCCTTCCCGCGGCAGCTCTCCGGTGGCCAGCAGCAG
>DOKO01000342.1:1401-2654 GCA_003510825.1 Stenotrophomonas sp. | reverse complement strand
CCGACCTCGGCGCTGGACCCGGAACTGGTGGCCGAAGTACTGAGCGTGATCGAGGAGCTGGCCAGCTCCGGCACGACCCTGGTGATCGTCACCCACGAACTGAGCTTCGCCCGCCGCGTGGCCGACACCGTGGTGATGATGGACCAGGGGCGGGTGATCGAGCAGGGCAGCCCCGAGGCGCTGTTCGAGCGCCCACGCCAGCAACGTACGGCCGATTTCCTGGCCAAGACCCTGTAACTCCCAAGGACTTCCATGAGCCCTGCAGCATCCCGCCGCCCCTCGCGCAGCACCCTGTTGATCGGCGCCGTGCTGGTCATCGGCATCGCCGGCATCGTTTACTCCCGCGTGCGCGGGCCCGCAGATGCGCCTGCCGCCAGTGTGACCCTGGCCGGTGCCGATGCGCCTGCGCTGACCGGCACGCCTGACCCAAAGGCGCAGGCGCTGATTCCGGCGGGCTATCGTTTCGTGACCCCCGGCGTGCTGACCGTGGCGACCCACCCGGCACAGCTGCCGCTGGCCGACTATGGCGCCGACAGCAAGCAGGTGGTGGGGGTCGAGCCGGACATCGCCAAGCTGATCGCCGATGGCCTGGGCCTGAAGCTGGTGCTGGTGCCGGTGGCGTGGCCGGATTGGCCACTGGGGCTGGAATCGGGCAAGTACGATGCGGTGCTGTCGAATGTGACGGTGACCGAGGAGCGCAAGAAGAAGTTCGATTTCTCCAGCTACCGGTTCGACCTGCTGGGCATCTACACCCGCACCGACGGGCCGATCCAGAAGATCGAGAAGCCGGCCGACGTGGCCGGGCTGAAGGTGGTGGTGGGCGCGAGTACCAACCAGGACCAGATCCTGCGGCACTGGGACCAGCAGAACATTGCCGCCGGCCTGAAGCCCGTGGAGTACCAGTACTTCGACGATGCGGTGGTGGGGCGGCTGGCGGTGATCACCGGCCGTGCCGATGTGTCGTTCGAGCCGAACGCCACGGGCGCCTATTCGGCGCGCGATGGCAAGGTCCGTCGGGTGGGCCTGTTCCCCGGCGGCTGGCCGGATGCCGCGGCGATTTCGGCGACCACCCGCAAGGGCAGCGGCCTGGCCGATGCCATTACTGCAGCGTTGAACACGCAGATCCGCAGCGGCACCTATGCGCAGGCATTGGCACGCTGGAACCTGGCCGAGGAAGCCGTGCCGCAGTCGCAGACCAACCCGCCGGGTTTGCCGGATCTGTAACTACGCTTTGGTAGCCGTCGACCTTGGTC
>DOKO01000342.1:514-1290 GCA_003510825.1 Stenotrophomonas sp. | reverse complement strand
CGTCGACCTTGGTCGACGGGAGGCGCCAACCAGGGTTTGCCTCTACCAGAGCGGAAGGTGCGCCAACCAAGGCTGGCCTCTACAGGGCTGCCAAGCGCTCCCGCAGCCACCGATGCGCGGGATCGCGGTGCACGCGCTCGTGCCAGAACAACATCATCTCGAATCCCGGCACGTCGATCGGCGCCTCCACCGCCCTCAACGCCGGGTCAGCATCCACCATGCGCGAAGGCATCATCGCGACCAGGTCGGTGCGTAGCAGGGCACTGCGCAGGAAAAGGAAGTGCGGCACCGACAGCACGACCTCGCGCCGTGCACCGACATGGGCCAGCGCGCTGTCCGTGTTGCCATGGAAGCCGCCGCCGTCGGGGGACACGATGGCGTGCTGCAACGCGCAGAACTGCTTCAGCGTCGGTCGCCGTTTCAATTTCGGATGGTCGCACCGGCCGGCCAGTACATAGCGTTCCTGGAACAACGGACGCTGATGCAGTGACGGCGGTGCTTCAGAGGCGATATGGATGGCGATATCGATCTCACCGCGCTCACTCTGCGCCACCATCTGCGCTGGCGCCAGGCTCACCACCGCCAGGCGTGTGCCCGGCGCGGCATCGCGGATGGTGGGGAGCGCGGGCAGCACCACGGTGGATTCACCGAAGTCCGACGCCATGATCCGCCAGGTCTGCTGTGCGCTGGCCGGATCGAACGCCTGCACGGGCGCGACGGTGCGCCGTACCGCGTCCAGGGCTTCTGCAAGTGGTTCGCGCAGCGCCTCGGCGCGC
>DOKO01000342.1:0-391 GCA_003510825.1 Stenotrophomonas sp. | reverse complement strand
TCGCGCAGCGCCTCGGCGCGCGCCGTGCAGCGCATGCCGCGTGAACCCGGCAGCAGCAGCGGATCATCAAACAGGTCGCGCAGCCGCGCCAGCTGGATGCTGACGGTGGGCTGGGCCAGGTGCAGGCGTTCGGCCGCGCGGGTCACATTCTGTTCTTCCAGCAGCGCCTGCAGGGTCACCAGCAGGTTGAGGTCGATGCGGCGCAGGATATTGTCCATGGCAATGGGTGCAATTGCAGGAATTCATTTCAACTATAGCGCGATGCTGCCTATCGTCATCGGCATTCCCTGATCTGGTGATCCATGAACGTTCTGCTTGTCTACGCCCATCCCGAACCCACCTCGCTCAACGGCACGCTGAAGGACTTCGCCGTGCAGCGCCTGCAGGCGGC
>DOKO01000343.1 GCA_003510825.1 Stenotrophomonas sp. | reverse complement strand
CCACACCATCGCGCGCTTGGCCTTCTCGCGCGACAGGACGGTTTCGCCGAAGCCGTTCTCGATGGAGTCGAGGGCGACCTTGACGATGTCGCCTTCGGCGACGTCGATTTCGCCAGCGTCGTTACGGAACTGTTCGATCGGCACGATGCCTTCGGACTTCAGGCCAGCGTTGATCACCACGACGTCGCCGCGGACTTCAACAACGGTACCGCTAACGATGGCGCCCGGCTTCAGCTTGGCCAGGTTGGCCTGGCTGGCTTCAAACAGTTCGGCAAATGATTCGGTCATTAGATTTACTCTGTTGGACACATGGGTCGGTTGGCTTCCTTTCGGGGACATGCCCCACTGAAGACCGTTACCGCCCGCCTGTTGGTCGACCCCGGAAAAGCAGGTCGTGTGTAGTAGGAAAACCGCCACGCATCATTGCGCGACGGAGCTGGTACAGCACTGCTATGCGCGACCACCACCGGTGTTGCTGGTGGCACTCCCGCGCGAACGGATCAGGCAGCCGGAACCGGAAGCAGATCCATCACTCGGGCAACGACATCATCGATGCCGATGCCTGTGGTGTCGATGAGGACAGCATCGTCTGCCGGCTTCAGGGGCGCCACGGTACGCTGAGCATCACGGGCGTCGCGGGCCATGATCTCGCGCAGGAGGTCATCAAAGTTAACAGAAACCCCCTTGTCTTTCAACTGCTTATGCCGGCGCTCGGCGCGCTCCTCGGCACTGGCGGTCAGGAACACCTTGTAGGGGGCGTCCTTGAAGATCACCGTACCCATGTCGCGGCCATCGGCGACCAGGCCCGGCAACTCCCTGAATGCGCGCTGGCGCTCCTTCAGGGCGGCGCGGACCTCGGGAATGGCGGCAATGGCCGAGGCCAGCGCGCCAGTGGTCTCCAGGCGCAGCTCGTCGGTGGCGTCGGTGCCATTGACCATGACCCGCATCGACTCGCCCTGTTCAACAAACTGAACGTGGGTGTCGAAGGTGCAGCGCACCAGCGCCGAGGCATCGGAGGTATCGATGTCGGCCCAGCTCGCGGCCACGCCCACCGCCCGGTACAGGGCGCCCGAATCCAGGTAGTGCCAGCCCAGGCGGCGCGCCACGATGCGGCTGATGGTACCCTTGCCGGCCCCCGAAGGGCCGTCGATGGTCAGGACGGGAGCGAGTGGATTCATGGGGGTCCTAGCGCGTGTGAAGGGGCCATTCTAGCCCCTGCCCAAGGCCCCGCGCAGAGACTTTCGCGCAACCACTTGAAACGACGACAAAAAGCCCGGTAGAATGGCGGGCTTGAACGAGCGCCAACTGCCGATTGTCTTGCGCATATCGCGGCCACGCTCCACCCGAACAACTACTGTTTACGCCGAGGTATGCCATGAAAATCCTGTCCTCCCTGAAGTCGGCGAAGGCCCGTCACCGCGACTGCAAGGTCGTCCGTCGTCGTGGCAAGATCTTCGTCATCTGCAAGTCGAACCCGCGTTTCAAGGCGCGTCAGCGCTAAGCCTCACGGCCTCCGGGCCGCGGCTGGTCCCACGCGGGACCGACCCGATGCAAAAAACCGCCTTCGGGCGGTTTTTTGTTGCATGCAGCTTTTTTTCCTGCCGTTTTTTGCTGTAATCGCCTTTCTTGACCACTGGGGAGTAGATCGAGATGAAGCGTTACCTGAGCACGCTGGCCTTCCTGGCCACCCTGGCCGCCGCCACGCCGGCGCTGGCCGATACCCTGCTGGTCGACCGCGCCGCTGAAAAGCCGGCCGGTGCCCTGCCCGTCCGCGGCCAGAGCATGCAGCAGGTGCAGTCGCAGTTCGGTGCGCCGAGCGAGCAGCTGCAGCCGCGCGGCGGGCAGAAGCGCCAGTGGCCGACCATCAACCGCTGGGTCTACCCGCAGTTCACCGTCTACTTCGAAAAGCAGAAGGTGATCGACGTGGTGGCCAACAAGGCGGATCCGAACGAGATCGGCCCGAAGCCGCCGATCCGCTGAACCCCCTACCCGCCGCTGGCGGGCCTGTGTAGCGAGACCATGAACCAGACCCTTCGTTTTCCTGCCGAATGGGAAGCCCAGAGCGGCGTCCTGATTGCCTGGCCCACCGCCGACACCGACTGGGCCGACCGCCTGGGCCAGGTGGAGGAGACCTACATCGCACTGGTCGCCGCCATCACCCGTTTCCAGCCGGTGCTGATCTGCGTGGCCGACGACGATGTGGAGACCTATGCCGAAATGCGGCTGCGCTCCAACCGCATCGACATGGACCGGGTCCGCTTCACCACGGCGGCCTATGACGATACCTGGCTGCGCGACTCCGGCCCGATCACCCTGCGCCGCGCCGACGGCAGCTTCCAGCTGCTGGACTTCCGCTTCACCGGCTGGGGCGGCAAGTTCGACGCCACCCTGGACGACCAGCTGGTGGGCGCGCTCGACCAGGCTGGCGTGTTCAACAACGCACCGGTGCGCAGCATTCCGTTCGCGCTGGAAGGCGGCGGCATCGAGACCGACGGTGAAGGCACCCTGCTGACCACCTGGAAGTGCCTGCACGAGCGCCACCCGGACCGCGACCGCGCCAGCCTGACCGCCGACCTGGCCGACTGGCTGCAGCAGGACCGCGTGCTGTGGCTGGACCACGGCTACCTGGAAGGCGACGACACCGACGCCCACATCGATACCCTCGCCCGTTTCGCCTCGCCTGACAGCATCGTCTACCAGGCCTGCGACGACGAGGCCGACTCGCATTACGCCGAACTGCAGGCAATGGGCAACGAGCTGGCCGCGCTGCGCACCAAGGATGGGCAGCCGTACCGCCTGTTCCCGCTGCCGTGGGCACAGCCGGTGATCGACGAAGGCCGCCGCCTGGCTGCGTCGTACGCCAATTACCTGATCGTCAACGGCGCGGTGCTGATGCCGGCCTACGGCGACCCGGCCGATGACCTGGCCCGCGACGTGCTGGCGCAGGCCCACCCGGGCCGCGAGATCGTGCAGGTGCCTTGCCGCTCGCTGATCTGGCAGAACGGCAGCCTGCACTGCATCAC
>DOKO01000427.1 GCA_003510825.1 Stenotrophomonas sp. | reverse complement strand
CGCCATGCGTGGATGAATTCATTCGATATCTGACAATTGTGCCGACCAACGGTCGGCACCCACCAACAGCTGCATTTGCCAGCAGCGCACGGAATCTGTCAGAGGCGGGGCGGTGCGGGTGGGCAGGACCGCAGGCGCCATGGATGGCGCCTACGAGCCCCCATGGATGGGTTTACGTCGTGTCCTGACCACCCACACCGCCCCGCCATCCCACGGAATGCCGCTCTTGATCTTGCTTCGGCTTCGGCAGGTGCAGGGTGCAGCCCTGCAATAAATACCCCCTTTACCTCAGCTGGCTGTCCTTGCTGCCGCGCCGGTTGTAGCCGGCATGCGCCTGCTCATCGTCGTCCAGCGCCTGCTGGCAGGCCACGCACAGCCGTACGCCGGGCACGGCCTCTCGCCGCGCCAACGGAATCGGCGCGTCGCATTCCTCGCAGTGTTCCAGACCCGGGCCCTGCCGCAGCTGGCGCCGCGCGCGGGCGATCGCATCGTCGACGGTGGCGTCGATCTGGTCCTGGACCGCGCCGTCTCCCGCCCATCCGGTGGCCATGGCCATCCTCCGCAGGTGTGTCGCCTGATATGGGGACGATACACCCCGCCGCAAACGGCAGCGCGAAAAGGGGACGGAGGGGATCAAGTCGCTTGTGGCACAGACGACTTGATCCCCTCCGTCCCTTTTTTGATTACCAGACCAGGTCGTCCGGCACCTGGAACTGGGCGTAGTACGCGTCGTCCTCGGCGTTGCCGGTGGAGATCTCGGCGGTCGAGCCCGGCTGGCCGTGGTCGACGATGATTGCTTCCGGGGCGCGCTCACGCACCTTCTCGGCAGCCGCACGCGGCAGCAGCGCGTAACCCTCGCCCTGGGCGACGATCACCAGCACGCCCACCGACAGCGCCTTGCGCAGCTTGGGGTCGATCAGCAGGGTGCGGATCGCCGCGCCGTCACTGAAGCGGTATTCGTCATCGCCCTTGTGGGGCACGGCATGGGCGGTGATGATCTGCTTCGCCTGCGCCTTCTGTTCAGCCAGCTTGGCCTGCGCATTGCGCTCGGCGGCCAGCGCACGGTCGCGCTCCACCTTCTCGGCGCGGGCGCGTTCAGCTTCGCGCTGGACCTCGGCCGAAGTCGATTCGGCCTTGCCCTGGCGGGCCTTGGCCTGCGCGCTCGCGGCGGCGCTGGCCTGCGACTTCTTGGCCAGGCCGGCCTTGAGCAATTGTTCCTGCAGCGCGTTGGGCTTTGCCATGGTCGTTGCGTACCGCGTGTAATCTTGGATGCCCCATTCTACCGACGCCCCGCCGCCCCTGCATGGCTGTCCTGAAGTACCTCACCGGCTATCCCGAACCCCTGGTCGCCCAGGTCAGCGAACTGCTGGCCCAGGGCAAGCTCGGCCCCTGGCTGCAGCAGCGCTACCCCGATCCGCACGAGGTACGCAGCGACCGCCAGCTGTACGACTACACGCAGGACCTGAAGGACCGTTACCTGCGCAAGTCGGTCCCGCTCAACAAGGTCTGCTACGACAACACGCTGGAAGTCATCAAGCACGCGCTGGGCACCCACACCGCCATTTCCCGCGTGCACGGTGGCCGCCTCAAGGCCAGCCGCGAGATCCGCATCGCCACCGTGTTCCGCCAGGCCCCGGCCGCCTTCCTGCGCATGATCGTGGTGCATGAACTGGCCCACCTGAAGGAGGCCGACCACAACAAGGCCTTCTACCAGCTGTGCCAGCACATGGAGCCGGAGTACCTGCAGCTGGAGTTCGATACCCGCCTGTACCTGACCGAGCTGGCCAACCGCAGCCAGCGCTGACCGCCCGCAGCAGCTACACTGCGCGCCCCCTGACCGACCTGCCCGCCATGGAACCGACCCGCCTCGACAAACACCTGGCCGCCCTGCTCGGCATCCCGCGCGGCGAAGCGCGCCGCTACATCGAAGGTGGCTGGGTGACGGTCAATGGCGAGGTGGTCGAACAGCCGCAGCGCCCGGTCGATGAGAGCGCGGTGATCGTGATGGCCGAACAGGCCGAAGACACCAAGGCCGAGCGGGTCACCATGCTGCTGCACAAACCCGCCGGCGTTGCCGCCGAGGCGCTGTGCGCAATGGTGAGCAGCGCCAGCCGCAGCGAGCTCGATGCCAGCGACATCCGTCCGCTGCAGCGTCATTTCCATGGGCTGCAGCTGGCGGCATCGCTGCCGGCGGCCGACAGCGGCCTGGTGGTGGTCAGCCAGGACCCGGCCACCCTCGCCCATCTGCAGCGCAACCTGGGCCGCACCGAACAGGAGTACCTGGTGGAAGTGGCCGAGGGCGGGCCCGAGCGCGGGCCGTGGCTGATGGCGCGGCTGCAGCACGAATCCGGTGGCGCCAAGGTCAGCTGGCAGAACGAGCAGCGCCTGCGCTTCGCCGGCAAGGGGCTGACCGCCAAGGGCCTGCGCACGGCGGTGGGCAACGCCGGGCTGCAGGTGGCGGCAGTTCGCCGCCTGCGCATCGGCCGCGTCGCGTTGGGGCCGCTGCCGCCGGCGCAGTGGCGCTACCTGGGCAGCGACGAGCGGTTCTGAGCTTCCGGGGTCAGAGCCCTTGCCTGTGGCAGGGGATCCGACCCCATCCGGGGCCGCCGGCACGGGCGCGGGTGGCATCCACGCACGGCGTGGATC
>DOKO01000097.1 GCA_003510825.1 Stenotrophomonas sp. | reverse complement strand
GTTCACCGACGGCGTGGCGATTGGTCCGATCCTGATGGGCGTGAACAAGCCGGTGCACATCCTCACCACCAGCGCGACCTCGCGCCGCGTGCTGAACATGACCGCGATCGCCGCGGTGGATGCGCAGATCCGCAAGCAGCTGGAAGCGGAAAAGAAGGCGTAAGCCTTCGTTCCTGCGATAGCTGCAGAAACGCGCCCCACGGGGCGCGTTTCTGTTTCCGCATAGCGGACACCGGATCGAGGTAGCGCCGGGCCATGCCCGGCGAGCGCGCAGCGCGGCGAATCAGGCATTCCGCCGGGCATGGCCCGGCGCTACCACTCAGCGCTTGCCGCGCCGTGCCGGTGCCGGCGGCGGGGCATCCGAACGCGGCTTGGCGTACTCGGCCCACAGCGCCGGCAGTGCCTTGCCGGCGTGCTTCTGCCACAGCGCCGGGGTGTACTGGCCGGCACGCAGGGCCTTGTCCAGCGCCAGTACCAGGCCGGGGTGTTCGCCCTCGGCCCACTTCAGGAACGCACCGGTCACCCGGTAGCCGCTTTCCACGGTCTGGCCCTTGCCCACCTTCTGCGGCAGCGCCCAGCCCGCCGCGGCATTGCCCATGCCATAGCGGTCGCGTGCGTAATCGGCGATGCCTTCCACCAGCCAGCCCGGCACGCGCTTGTCGCCGTAGCTCGGGTAGCCCTGCACGATATGCATCGCCTCGTGGGTCACCAGGTCGATGTCATCGGGGTGCTGCAGCAGCCAGCCCGGGTTGATGGTGATCGTGGTCGCCTTGTCCTTGTCGCCCACGTAGGCGACGCCGTTGTAGGCCGGGTCGATCACGATGCGCACGTCGGCCGGCGCCTTCGGGTGGAAATCCGCCCGTTCGCGCAGGTAGGCGAAGTAGAACGTGTCGATGATCCGCTTCCGCACCGGCGCGGACAGCGCGCCGGTGGGGTCCTGGTAGGAGAGGGTCACGCCTTCGCGCGTGACCTGGCCATCGAAGGCATCGGTCTGCGATGGCTGGCCCTGCGCGATGCCGGGCAGGGTGAATGCAGCGAGGGCAAGAGTCAGCAGGCGAAGGCGCATGGGATCAGTTTACGGTGGAGGGCGACAACAGTTCGATCTCGGCCAGCTGCAGGCGCCCCGGCGCAGCCACGCGCAGACGGTACTCTGCAAAGCGTGAGGGCGAGGCGATGCGGAACGGACGAGTCTGCCGCGGCGAGGTGAAATCTTCGCTGCGGCGCTCATCCAGTGTCGTCCAGCGGCCGTCGGCCGTGCGTGCTTCCAGCGTCCATCCGGCACCGCGGATCGCGCCTTCACCGCTGGTCAGCGTGTACATCGTCGGCGCGCCATCGCCCACCGCGGTCAGAGCGATGGTGGCGCCCGCGCCCAGCGGCACGGCCGTGGTCGCATCGTCGTCCAGCAGGGCGGGCAGGGCGCGGTCATCGGCCAGCGCCGCGCGGGCACCGTTGCCAAGCAGGTCATGCAGCATCTGCGGGCGCTTGCCCGGCGCGGTCAGCGAACGCGGCACATCGTCGGCGCCGCTGCCCCAGCGCGACGGCTGCGGGCCCATCACGAAGTCCAGCGTTGCGCCCTTGGCGATCACCTCATGCGGCACCCAGGTCTTGGTCCACGGCTTGCCGTTGATCTTCAGCGACTGCACGTAGACGTTCTGCGCCGAGTTGTTGGCCGCGTTGACGGTCAGCACCGCGCCGCCCTGCAGTTCCACCCGTGCATGCTCGAAGGCCGGCGAGCCGATCACATACTCCGGTGCGCCCATGCGCAGCGGGTACAGGCCCAGCGAGGCGAGCACATACCACGCCGAAGTCTCGCCGTTGTCCTCATCGCCCGGGTAGCCCTGGCCGATCTCGCTGCCGACATACAGCCGCGACAGGATCTCGCGCACGTGCTGCTGGGTCTTCCACGGCTGCCCGGCGTACAGGTACATCCACGGGATGTGGTGCGCCGGCTGGTTGCTGTGCGCGTACATGCCCATGCGCACATCGCGCGCCTCGGTCATTTCATGGATGGTGCCGCCGTAGGAACCGGCCAGCGCCGGATCGGCGGTTTCCGGGGTCGAGAAGAACGTATCGAGCTTGGCAGCCAGCTTGTCGCGGCCGCCGTACAGCGCCGCCAGGCCCTCGCCGTCGTGCGCGGCGGTGAAGGCGAACGTCCAGCCGTTGGATTCGGTGTAGTCGTAGCCCCACACGCGCGGGTCGTAGGCCTTCGAATCCAGGCGCCAGCTGCCGTCTTCCTTGCGGCCCTGGAAGAAGCCGGCGGCCGGGTCGAACAGGGTCGAATAGCCGGCCGCGCGGTAGCGGAAGTAATCGGCCTCGGTGCTGTAGCGCTCGCGTTCGGCGGCGCTGGTCGCGCGCTTGGCCAGGGCCTCGGCCATGTTGGCGATGCCGAAGTCGTTCAACGCGCCTTCCATCGTCCACGACATGCCTTCATGCACGTCGGCGCTGGCGTAGCCACGGAAGGTCGAACGGTCCATGCCCTTGCGGCCGACATGGCGGTCCGGCGGCACCACGGTGGCGTTCTTCAGCGCGGCGGCGTAGGCCTCGGCCGGGTCGAAGCCACCGATGCCCTTCAGCCACGCATCGGCGAAGGCCACGTCCGAGCTGGTGCCGACCATCAGGTCCGCATAGCCCGGCGAGGACCAGCGTGCGATCCAGCCGCCCGCGCGGTACTGCTCGATGAAGCCCTGCACCAGCTTGCCGGCGTCGTCCGGGGTGAACAGCGCATACGCGGGCCACGTGGTGCGGAAGGTGTCCCAGAAGCCGTTGTTGACGTACACCTGGCCATCGCGCACCGGCGCGAAGCTGCGGCTGGCACTGCCGTCGGTGTTGTTGTCCTCGGCGCTGGCCTGGCTGGCGTAGCGCCAGTCGGGCGCGGCCGCCGTGCCGGCATTTTCATGGCCGGAATTGGGGTACAGGTACAGGCGGTACAGGCTGGAATACAGCGTGGTCTTGGCATCGTCGCTGGCATTGCCGATGTCGAAGCGGGCCAGGCGTGCGTCCCAGGCGTCCTGCGCGCGGCCGGCCACGCTGTCCAGCGTATCGGCGGCGGCGATTTCCAGCTCCAGGTTATGCCGCGCCTGCTCGACCGAGATCAGCGAGGTGGCGATGCGCATGGTCACCTGGCGGTCGCTGCCCGCATCGAACTTGATGTAGCCGGTGGGGCGGCCGGTGTCGATGCGGCCGCTGCTGCGCCACGGCTTGTCGAAGCGGGCGACCACGAACATGCGGGTCGCGCCGTTGGACAGGCCGCTGCGGGTATCCGTATAGCCGCTCAGGGTCTGGGTGGCCGCATCCAGGCTCAGGCCGCCACGTGCATCGACATTGTCGAACAGCAGGTTGGCATCACCGCCCTCGGGGAAGGCGAAGTGGAACAGCGCGGCATGGTCGGTCGGCGCGATGGACGCGGCGATGCCGTTGTCGAAGCGCACGTCGTAGCGGTACGGGCGCGCGCTTTCGTGGCTGCGGTCGAAGGACAGCGCACGCTTGCCACGGTCGGCCTCGGGCACGCCACGGCTGGCCGAGGGCATCACCTGGAAGGTCTGG
>DOKO01000098.1 GCA_003510825.1 Stenotrophomonas sp. | reverse complement strand
GGCCAGGCAGTTGGTGGTGCACGAGGCGTTGGAGATGATCGCTTGGCCAGCGTAGGTCTTGTCGTTCACGCCGAACACGAACATCGGCGTGTCGTCCTTCGACGGGGCCGACAGGATGACCTTCTTGGCGCCCGCGTCGATGTGCTTCTGCGCGGTTTCCTTGGTCAGGAACAGGCCGGTGGCTTCCAGCACCACGTCGGCGCCGACTTCGTCCCACTTCAGGTTGGCCGGGTCGCGTTCCTGGGTCAGGCGGATCTTCTTGCCGTTGACCAGCAGGTCGTTGCCCTGCACGGCCACGTCGGCCTTGAAGCGGCCATGCACGGAGTCGTACTTCAGCATGTACGCCAGGTAGTCCGGCTCCAGCAGATCGTTGATGGCCACGATTTCGATGTCATCGCCGAAGTTCAGCACCGCCGAGCGCAGGACGTTGCGTCCGATGCGACCGAAACCGTTGATACCAACCTTGATTGCCATGTTCAGAAGCTCCTGCAGCCGCGACAGGTGCGGCGGGATGGATAGGGCCCACAAGTCTAGCAGCACCGCCCTGACCACCGCGGGCCAGCACCCGGGGGCTGGCAGGCGGCCAGACAGGATTTGATCCGGATCAAAGCGTTAGCGCGGCGTGAGGCCGAGACTGGCCACATCCACCCCGCAACGAGAACACCCCCATGCGCAAGACCTCCCCCCTGATCCTGGCCGGCCTGGCCGCCGCCGTCTCGCTGGCCGCCGCCCCGGCCATGGCCCAGTCCAAGGGCGACTGGACCGTCTCGGCCGGCGTCCACCAGGTCGCGCCGAAGTCGAACAACGGTTCGCTGGCCGGCGGCACCCTGAAGGTGGACGTGGACAACGACGTCAAGCCGACCATCACGGGCGAGTACTTCATCGCCGACAACCTTGGCATCGAAGTGCTGGCGGCCCTGCCGTTCAAGCACGACATCAACATCAACGGCCTGGGCCGGGTGGGCAGCAGCAAGCAGCTGCCGCCGGTGGTCACCCTGCAGTACCACTTCAACAGCGCGGGCAAGGTCTCGCCGTTCGTCGGCGCCGGCCTGAACTACACGACCTTCTTCAGCGAGGACACCACCGGTGCGCTGGCCGGCAGCAAGCTGAAACTGCAGGATTCGTGGGGCCTGGCCGCGCATGCCGGCGTGGACTTCGCCATCGGTGAGAAGGGCGCGCTGCGCGTGGACATGCGCTGGATCGACATCGACAGCAAGGTGAAGCTGGATGGCGAGAAGATCGGCACGGTGAACATCGATCCGCTGGTGTATGGCGTGTCGTACGTCTTCAAGTTCTAAGACACTCAAAACCCTCGCAGCATGTTGCCCCGGTGTGTGTGCCGGGGCTTTTTTGTGGACACATTGCGTCAATGCCGCGGTTACCTTCGCCCCGCTAGAATGGGCGCATGAAAGCCCTGCACTCCCTGATCCTCGCTGCCGCCCTCGCGCCGGCCCTGCTGACCCTGTCCGCCCCCGCCCATGCCTGGGGCGCGCAAGGCCATCGCCTGGTGGCCGAAGTGGCCGACACCCGCCTCAACCCGGCCGCACGTGCCGAAGTCGACCGCCTGCTGGCCGCCGAGCCCGGTGCCACCCTGGCCAGCATCGCGCCGTGGGCCGACCAGCTGCGTGCCAAGGATCCCGGCCTGGGCCGTCGCTCCGCCGGCTGGCATTACGTCAACATCGCCGAAGACGGCTGCCAGTACGAGCCCGCCAAGCACTGCAAGAACGGTAACTGCATCGTCGAGGCACTGAAGGCGCAGAGCGCCATTCTTGGCGACCACAGCCTGACCGACGGCGAGCGCCTGCAGGCGCTGAAGTTCGTCGTGCACATGGTCGGTGACGTGCACCAGCCGATGCACGCCGGCTACGGCCACGACAAGGGCGGCAACGATTTCCAGCTGCAGTTCGGCAACCGCGGTACCAACCTGCATTCGCTGTGGGACAGCGGCATGCTCAACACCCGCAAGCTGGATGACGCCGGCTACCTGCCGGTGCTGCGTGCGTTGCCGGCACCGAAGCTGGCGCGCCAGTCCAACCCGCAGCGGGACCCGCAGCGCTGGGCCGAAGCCAGCTGCCGCATCTCGGTGCAGCCGGGCGTGTACCCGGCCACGCACAAGATCGGCGATGAATACACCGAGCGCTATCGCCCGGTGGCCGAAGCACAGCTGCGGCTGGCCGGCGAGAATCTCGCGCAGCTGCTGAACCGCGTGCTCGGCACGCGCTGAGGAGGCTCCGATGGCGGTCCAGGTCCAATCCTTCTTCCACCGCGACAGCAACACCTTCAGCTACCTGGTCAGCGACCCGGCCAGCAGGGAGGCGGCGCTGATCGATCCGGTCCTGGATTACGACCCGGACACCGATGCCAGCAGCGACGCGCCGGTGCGCCCGCTGCTGGACGCCATCGAACAGCAGGGCCTGCAGCTGCGCTGGCTGCTGGAAACCCACGCCCATGCCGACCATGTGTCGGCCGGGCGACGGCTGAAGCAACGCTTCCCGCAGGCGACCCTGGCCATCGGCGAAGGCATCCGCGCGGTGCAGGCCACCTTTGCGCCGCGCTACGGCCTGCAGCTGGCGGCGCAGGATGCGTACTTCGACCATCTGTTCGCCGATGGCGAAACGTTCGCGCTGGGCCAGCTGCAGGGCCGCATCATTGCCGTGCCCGGCCATACCAGCGACAGCATCGCCTACCTGATCGACGATGCGGTCTTCACCGGCGATTCGCTGTTCATGCCTGACGGCGGCACCGCCCGCTGCGATTTCCCCGGCGGTGATGCCGCGCAGCTGTACCGCTCGATCCAGCGCCTGCTCGCCCTGCCCGATGCCACCCGCGTGTTCGTCTGCCACGACTACGGCCCGGGCGGACGCGCGTTCGCCAACGAAACCACCATCGGCGAACAGCGCGCGCACAACATCCATGTGCACGACGGCGTGGACGAAGCGGCGTTCGTCAGCGTGCGCGAGGCGCGTGATGCGACCCTGGCCGAGCCGAAGCTGATGCAGCCGGCGGTGAAGGCCAACATCGTTGGCGGCGCCTGACGACGACAGCCGTGGAAGACCGCCGGGCGTGGCCCGGCGCTACCCTTTACCTGCCCTGCGTGCGTACCACGTGCTGGCCCTTCACGATCTCGAAAGTGAAGGCGTACTGCAGGGTGACCGCCACCGGTTCGATGCTGTTGGCGCCCTGGCAGTCGCTGCGGTCCTTGGGCGCTTTCCCGGGTGCGAAACGGCAGACCGCCGCTGACGAGTACTTCCACTGCGCGACCGCGTCCTGTGCGGCCTGCAGCAGCGGCCCGTTCTCCGCCACCGCCCCTGCGCTGCATTCACTGCGGTCGGTCAGCGGCTGGCTGCGCTCAACCCGCCCCTGCGCGTCCACCACCACCTGCAGGCAGACCGTGGTCGGTGGCAGCGAGGTGCGTGGATCGCTCTCGCCGACCACCGGGTCCGGTGCCGCATACAGCTGCGGCATCCGGTAGCCCTCGCTGGCGGCCAGCGTATAGGGCTGGATCTGCCCAGCACCACCGCCGGCGTCGGGCTTCAGGCGCTGGTGGCCGACGTTCTCGCTGCGGGTGTCGACCGTGGTCAGCCGCTCATGGCTGGCACAGCCGGCCAGCAGCACCGCTGCGATGCACAGCGGTGCGCCTTTCATTGCTGCCCTCACTGCGCCTGGCCACCGGCAGCGTCGGTGTTGTCCATGGCAAAGGTGATCGGGACGCGCAGCTTGCCGGCCACCGCCTTGCCATTCTTCATCGCCGGCGTGTAGGTCCATTTACGCGCCGCTGCGATCGAGGCGGCTTCGAACACGCCGGGATTGGTCGCGCTTTCCACCTGCACGTCGGTGACGATGCCCTTGGTATCGACGGACACGATCAGGTTCACCACACCGGTCAGGCCCTTCTCGATGGCGTCGGCCGGATAGCTCGGCGGTGACATCTTCTGGGCCTGGATCGGGCTGTCCAGGCCGGCCTTGGCGGCATCCGCCGCGGCGTGCTGGAACGGTTCGGCGCTGACCGACGGCGTGCCCTTCACCGCGCCCTGGCTGGCCCAGGCCAACGCAGCAACACCCATGCACAACCCCATCAGCAACACCTGGCCGGACACCTTCGGCAATGCCTTCCGCTGCGACTGCTTCAACATGGCGATACGCTCCTTCAACACGGGTTGGCTGCGCCAATGACAGGCCATCGGTGCAACCGGGTGGACCAGCTGCGCCTTCAACAGCGTGCTGGCATAAAGACGGCGCTGCGTCGGCTGCGCGGCAACGGTGCGCGCATCGCAGGCCAGTTCCTGGTCGCGCAGGAAGCGGCGCGCAGCCCAGGGCAACAACGGGTGGAACCAGAACACGGACCGTGCCAGCAGCAGGGCGCCATTGGCCCAGTGGTCGCCATTGCGGCGGTGGCTGCGTTCGTGGTGCAGGATCAGCGCCTGTTCGTCGGCATCGAACTGCTGGTCGAAGTGCGGGCCAACCACGATGCGCGGCTGCCACAGGCCAACCAGCGCAGGCAGGCCGGGGTCGGCGCTGGCCTGCCAGCTGCCATCGCAGCGTGCCTGCAGCGTGCCCAGCCCGCGCTCGAAGCGACGTTGTGCGCGCAGTTCGCGCGCCAGGTGCAGGCCGGCGCCCAGCCCCCAGGCCAGGGCCAGCAGCCACGGCCACATCGGCAGCTGCGCGGCAGCGCCCTCGACCGCACCCGGCACCACCTTCAGCGGCAGCGTCGGCACATGCTGCAGCACCGGCAATGCCCGCAACGCCGGCAGGGGCAGCAGCACGGCCACCAGCAGCAGCGGCAGCAGCCACCAGCTGCGGTAGGCCAGCTCCGCGCCGCCCAGCTTCACCAGCAGTGGCCGCGCGGCCGCCAGCAGCAGTACGCCCAGCGCCAGCCACAGGCTGGCCTGCCACAGTCCATCGAGCAGCTCATTCATCGTCCATCTCCTGGATCAGCTTCTTCAGTTCGGCAATGTCCTGCGCCGTCAGCTGGCCGCGCTCGCTGAAATGCGCCACCAGCGGTGCCACCCGGCCGTCGAACACACGGCCGATGAAGTCCTGGCTCTGCGTTTCCACCCAGGCCTGGCGCTGCAGCAGCGGCTGGTAGAGGTAGCGGCGGCCATCGCGCTCGGCGGCGATCGCGCCCTTGGTCAGCAGGCGGTTGAGCAGGGTCTTGATGGTCGGCTCGGCCCATTCGCGGTGGGCCAGCGCGGCTACCACCTCATCGGCGCTGCGCGGTGCCTGTTGCCAGAGCACCTCCATCACGACGGCTTCTGCTTCGCTGATCGGGGTCATGGTTTACATCCGTAATCGACATCTCGATTACGCTCGTAATCGAATGGGATGTCAAGCCCTCGACCGCAGGTTCATCCCGCCTGCCCCAGCATCGGCCCTTCTGCCCCCGAGAGCCTGCATGAAGCCGCTGCGCAAACTGGACTTTCCGGTGGAACAGGCCCGGCGATTCCTGGAACCCGGCCCCATCGTGCTGGTCAGCACCGCCGCGCGTGGCCAGCGCAACCTGATGACCCTGGGCTGGCACATGGTGATGGGCTTCTCGCCCTCGCTGCTGGCCACCTATATCTGGAACGAGAACCACAGCTTCGCGCTGGCCCGCGACAGCCGGCAGTGCGTGATCAACGTGCCGGGCGTGGAACTGCTGGACACCGTGGTGGACATCGGCAACTGCAGCGGCCGCGATGTGGACAAGTTCGCGCGGTTCGGCCTGGATGCGGTGCCCGCCCGCGACGTGGCCGCGCCGCTGGTCGGCCAGTGCCATTCCAGCTTCGAATGCCGCCTGCACGACGACAGCCAGGTGGAGGCCAACAACCTTTTCATCTGGGAAATCGTGCGCGCCCACGTCGCGCCGCGGCCGAAACTGCCGCGCAGCTTCCACTACCGTGGCGATGGCCAGTTCATGGTTTCAGGAGCGGAACTCTCGCGTCGACGGCGGTTCAAGCCCGACATGCTGTAATGCCAGCACTCCCCCCGCCGCAGGACCGCCACGCATGACCGAACACCTGACCGACCTGGACGCCGCCGTTGACTGGCTGTTCGCGCGCGTGGAAGGGCCGCTGCGGGTGGGCGCTCCGCTGGCACTGGGCAAGCCGCACCGGCTGCTCAATGCACTGTATTCGCGGGTGGAAGGGGATCCGTCGCGGCCGCTGCAGCTGTACACCGCGCTGTCGCTGAACCCGCCGCAGGCGCGCGGTGATGGCCTGGAAGCGCGCTTCATGGCGCCGTTCGTGCAGCGCCATTTCGGCGAGGATTTCCCGCGCCTGGCCTACGCCGATGCCATCGCCCGCGATGCGCTGCCGCCGCATGTGGAGGTGGAGGAGTTCTACATGCAGTCCGGCGCGCTGCTCGGCTCGCGGCAGGCGCAATCCAGCTATACCAGCCTGAATTACACCCACGCCGCCGACGCCGTGGCACAGCGCGCGCCGCAGGTGATCGTGCAGAAAGTGGCGATGCGCCCGGACGACCGCCGGCTCTCGCTGTCGTGCAACAACGACATCACCCAGGACACCCTGGATGCGATGGCCGCGCGAGGCCTGCCGCGCCCGCTGCTGGTGGCCGAGATCGACCCGCAGCTGCCCTACCTGGGCGGCACGGCCACGGTGGATGTGTCCTTCTTCGATCTGGTGATCACCCCGCCGCCGCCGTAC
>DOKO01000458.1 GCA_003510825.1 Stenotrophomonas sp. | reverse complement strand
CGCCGCGCAGGCCTTCCACTGGTTCGACACCGTGGCGGTGCGTGCCGAATGGCAGCGCATCCTGCACCCGGGCGGACTGGCCCTGATCTACTGGAATTCGCGCCTGCTCGATGCCAGCCCGTTCCTGGTCGGCTACGAGCAGCTGCTGCTGGACTACGGCACCGATTACACCGCGGTGGCCGAGCGCTACCAGGACGACGCCACCATGCAGGCCTGGTTCGGCCCCGGCCTGCGCGGCATGATCGAGCTGCCCAACGTGCAGCACCTGGACTTCGACGCCCTGCGCGGGCGCCTGCTGTCTTCTTCCTACGCACCGCAGCCCGGGCACCCGCGCCATGCGCCGATGCTGGCTGCGCTGCAGGACCTGTTCAACGCCCATGCGGTGGATGGACAGGTCGCCTTTGAATATCGAACCCGAGCCTTCCTCGGCACGCTGGACTGAACCGACGCATGTATTCGCTTGCCCGCCCCTTCCTGTTCTCGCTCGACGCCGAGCGCGCCCACGGCCTCGGCCTGTCCGCACTGGACCTGGCCTACCGCACCGGCACCACGCCGCTGCTGGCCGCACGCATCGCGCCGATGCCGAGCACCGTGTTCGGGCTGACCTTCCCCAATCCGGTCGGCCTGGCCGCCGGCCTGGACAAGAACGGCGAGCACATCGATGCCTTGTTCGCGCTGGGCTTCGGCTTCGTCGAGATCGGCACCATCACCCCGCGCCCGCAGGATGGCAACCCGAAGCCGCGGCTGTTCCGGCTGCCGGCGCACCAGGCCATCATCAACCGCATGGGCTTCAACAATGCCGGTGTCGATGCGCTGGTGCGCAACGTCGAGCGCGCGCGCAACCGCCGCGGCCTGCTCGGCATCAACATCGGCAAGAACAAGGACACCCCCAACGAGCAGGCGGTCGATGACTACATCGCCTGCCTGGACAAGGTGTACCCGCTGGCCGACTACATCACCGTCAACATCTCCTCGCCCAACACCGCCGGCCTGCGTGAGCTGCAGGAAGAGACCGCGCTGCGCCAGCTGGTCAGCCAGCTGCGCGACCGCCAGGAAGCCCTGGCCGCGCAGCACGGCCGCCGTGTGCCGATGCTGGTGAAGGTGGCGCCTGACCTGAGCGAGCGCGACATCGACGCCGCCGCCCGCGTCCTGGGCGAACTGCAGGTGGACGGCGTGATCGCCACCAACACCACCATCGATCGCAGCGGCATCGCCGGCGATCCGCTGGCCAGCGAGGCCGGCGGCCTGTCCGGTGCGCCGGTGCTGGACCAGTCGACCCTGGTGCTGCGTCGCCTGCGCGCACGCCTGCCCGAATCGGTGCCCCTGGTCGGCGTGGGTGGCATCCTCTCCGGTGCCGATGCAGTGGCAAAGATGGCCGCCGGCGCCGCCCTGGTGCAGTGCTACAGCGGCCTGATCTACCGTGGCCCGTCGCTGGTGGCCGAATGCGTGGAGGCGATCCGTCGCCGCCGCGAAGCGCCCAGCCGTGGCGCGGTGGCGCCGCTGTGAGCGCGCCCATGGACGGCCACGACACCTCCGCCGCACCGCTGCGCTGGACCCTTACCGAAAACGCCCCGCTGCAGGCGCTGAACACCTTCCACGTGCGCGCCAACGCGGCGCAGCTGCTGGAACTGCACGACCCTGCCCTGCTGCCGGACGTGCTGGCCCTGCCCAGCGTGGCCAACGGCCCGCTGCTGGTGCTTGGCAGCGGCAGCAACGTGCTCATCGCCGATGACCTGCCGGGCACCGTGCTGGTGTTCGGCAACCGCGACATCAGCTTCCTCGAACACCGTGCCGACCACGCGGTGATCCGCGCCGGCGCCGGTGTGTCCTGGCACGGGCTGGTGATGTGGTCGCTGCAGGAAGGCCTGTCCGGCCTCGAGAACCTCGCGCTCATTCCCGGCACCGCCGGTGCGGCGCCGATCCAGAACATCGGTGCCTATGGCGCGCAGGTGGGCGAGTTCATCCAGACCGTCGAAGCCTGGGATTGCCAGGAGCAGGCCTGGGTGCGCATGGACAACGAACAGTGTGGCTTCGGTTATCGCGACAGCGTGTTCAAGCAGCAGCCCGACCGCTACCTGATCACCGCCATCGAACTGAGACTGCCGCTGCTGCACGACCTGCGCATGGACTACGCCGGCATCCGCGAGGAGCTGCAGGCACAGGGCGTGGAGCTGCCCAGCGCGGTGGACGTGGCCAATGCGGTCATCACCATCCGCCGCCGCAAGCTGCCCGACCCGGACGTGCTCGGCAACGCCGGCAGCTTCTTCAAGAACCCGGTGCTGCCGCTGGAACAGGTGGAAGTGCTGCAGCAGCATTTCCCCGAGCTGCCGGTATTCCCGGCCGAGCGCGATGACCAGCGCAAGGTCTCGGCGGCGTGGATGATCGACGCCTGCGGCTGGAAGGGTTTCCGCGAAGGCGACGCCGGCGTGGCCCCCAGCCATGCCTTGGTGCTGGTCAACCACGGCAACGCCACCGGCGCCGAACTGCTGGACCTGGCACGGCGCATCTCCGCCTCGGTGCTGGAGAAATTCGGCGTGCCGATCGAACCGGAGCCGCGCCTGCTCGGCGCCCAGTGGTGAACGCCACGGCACGGCCCGCGCTCGCCACCCCGGCGCGGGCGGCGCTGCTGATGCTCGCCAGCACGATGGCGTTTGGCTTGATGGCCATCGCCATCCGCTATGCGACCCGCAACGTGCCGACCCAGGAAGTCGCGTTCTTCCGCAACGCGTTTGGCCTGCTGGCACTGCTGCCGATGCTGCTGCGCCCGGGCCGTGCGCCGCTGAAGACCCAGCAGCTGCCGCGCTATTTCGTGCGCAGCGCGATCGGCCTGGGCTCGATGCTGTGCGCGTTCTGGGCCCTTGGCCACCTGCCGCTGGCGCAGGCGGTATCGCTGTCCTATTCCACACCGTTGTTCGTCACCATCGCCGCGGTGCTGTGGCTGGGCGAAACCGTGCGCGTGCGGCGCTGGGCGGCGGTGGTGGTCGGTTTCATCGGCGTGCTGGTGATCGTGCGGCCGGGCACCGCGGGGTTTTCCGCCGGCAGCCTGATCGCCGTGGCCGCGGCCCTGCTCAGTTCGCTGGTGGCCATCCAGATCAAGCAGCTGACCCGCGTGGACAGCGCCGACACGGTGGTGCTCTACACCTATGTGTTCTGGGTGCCGCTGTCGCTGGTCCCGGCCGTGTTCGTGTGGGTCTGGCCCACCGGCATGGCCTGGGTGTGGCTGGTGGCGACGGGTGTGATGGGCACGGTCGGCCAGCTGCTGTGGACGCGTGCACTGCGCCTGGGCGAGGTATCGGCCCTGACCCCGATCAGCTTCCTGCAGCTGCCGCTGGTCACACTGTGTGGCTGGCTGTTGTTTGATGAAAGCGTGGACCGTTGGACGCTGATCGGTGCCGGCATCATCCTGGCGGCGAATGCGTATATCGCGCACCGCGAGGCAGTGCTGGCACGGCGCGCCGCGAGCGTGGCGGCGACGGCGGCCGCCAAGCCGGCGGAATAAGGGTTGTTCGGCAGGGCTTGCAGCCCTGCACCCGCAGAGGCCACGGCTACAGCCGAAGCAACAGCAGAGGCTGGTTTCCTGAGGGGAGGCGGGGTGGGGCCGGTGGCAGGGGACGCCGTGAACCCATCCATGGGGGCTTGGTCGCGCCATCCATGGCGCTCACACCCCTGCCACCGGACCCACCCCGCCTTCGACAGTTTCCCGCGATCTGTCGGAGCACGGGGTCGGATCCCGTTGCTGCGCAACGGGCTCTGACCCCATTTGAATATCGAT
>DOKO01000306.1 GCA_003510825.1 Stenotrophomonas sp. | reverse complement strand
CCCCGCGAGCGCGCAGCGCGGACAACGGATCCATCCGCCGGGCATGGCCCGGCGCTACCGTTTTGCGGGGGCGCCGATCGCGCGCAGGCAGAAGCTGCAGATCGCGTCCACCAGCGCGCCTTCGTCGCGGTGTACTTCGCGGCTGGGCGCGGTCGGGCCGACCATCGCTTCGGTGAAGGCACCGACCAGGCAGGCGGCCGTGGCATGCGAGTCCTGCGCGGGCAGTTCGCCGGCAGCCACGCCCTCTTCCACCAGGCGCAGGAACACATCACCGAAGGCGCGGCGCCCGCGCATGCGCTCGGCCTCCACGTCCGGGTCCACCGGCTCGACGATGAAGGCATGGGCCAGCCCCGGCCCGGCCAGGGCACGGCGGACGAAAGCGGTGATCGCCAGGCGCAGGCGCTCGCTGGCCACCTCGGGCCCGCTGGCGATGCGCTCCATGATCTCCACCTCGTGGGCCACGGCGGCGTTGAGCACCTCCACGAACAGCTCGGCCTTGGACGGGAAGTGCCGGTAGATCAGCCCGGTGGACACCCCCGCCTGGGTCGCCACGGCGGTCACCGGGGCGTTGCGCCAGCCGCCGGCAGCGACCAGCTCGCGGGTCGCCAGCAGGATCCGTTCACGGGCCCCGGCCAGCCGTTCTTCCATCAATGCAGAGCGTTTGTAGGCCATATCCTGATTCTATTTTCAATTTTTGAATTTGTGTTCACTTCTTCCCCGAACCCCGCTACGCTGGGCCCATCGCCCGTGCTGGCCGCTGCCTTCAACAGCCTCCAGCCTCCCCCTGACGGGTGCGTCCATTCCCCCACCTTCCTCGTGGAGCCGCCGCAATGCACGTGCCATCCCTGAACTTCGATCTTGGCGAAGATATCGACCTGCTGCGCCAGAGCGTGGCCCATTTTGCCGCCGCCGAGGTCGCTCCGCTGGCCGCCGAGGCCGATGCCACCAATCAGTTCCCGCTGGCCCTGTGGCCGAAGCTGGGCGAACAGGGCCTGCTCGGCCTCACCGTGGAAGAAGAATACGGCGGCACCGGCATGGGCTACCTGGCCCATGTGGTGGCGATGGAAGAAATCTCGCGCGCGTCCGGCGGCATCGGCCTGTCCTATGGCGCGCACTCCAACCTGTGCGTGAACCAGCTGCGCAAGAACGGCAACGAGGAGCAGAAGCAGCGCTTCCTGCCCGGCCTGTGCAGCGGCGCGCTGGTCGGTGCGCTGGCGATGAGCGAGCCGGGCGCCGGTTCGGACGTGGTGTCGATGAAGCTGCGCGCGGACAAGCGCGGCGACCGTTACGTGCTCAACGGCAACAAGATGTGGATCACCAACGGCCCCGATGCCGACGTGCTGGTGGTCTACGCCAAGACCGACATGGCGGCCGGTGCCAAGGGCATCACCGCCTTCCTGGTCGAGAAGGGCATGAAGGGCTTCAGCACCGCGCAGAAGCTGGACAAGCTGGGCATGCGCTCCTCACCCACCTGCGAGCTGGTGTTCCAGGACTGCGAAGTGCCGGAAGAGAACGTGCTGGGCCAGGTCGGCGGCGGCGTGCGCGTGCTGATGTCCGGCCTGGACTACGAGCGCGTGGTCCTCTCCGGTGGCCCGCTGGGCCTGATGGCCGCGGCCATGGACGTGGTGATGCCGTACGTGCACGAGCGCCACCAGTTCGGCGAGGCGATCGGCAGCTTCCAGCTGATCCAGGCCAAGATCGCCGACATGTACGTGGGCCTGGGTGCCTGCCGCGCCTATGTCTACGCCGTGGCGCGCGCCTGCGACCAGGGCCGCACCACCCGCCAGGATGCCGCCGGCGCCATCCTCTATGCCGCCGAGAAGGCCACCTGGCTGACCGGCCAGGCGATCCAGATCCTGGGCGGCAACGGCTACATCAACGAGTACCCGACCGGCCGCCTGTGGCGCGACGCCAAGCTGTATGAAATCGGCGCCGGCACCTCGGAGATCCGCCGCATGCTGATCGGCCGCGAACTGTTCCAGCGCACCCTGTAAGGCCACTGCGATGACCGTCCTCAACAGCCAGCTGCAACCGGGCAGCGACACCTTCGAAAGCAACCGCGCCGCCATGCAGGCCGTGGTCGATGACCTGCACGCCACGCTGGCGCGCACTGCGCTGGGCGGCAACGAGGCCGCGCGCGCCAAGCACACCGCACGCGGCAAGCTGCTGGTGCGCGACCGCATCGACGCCCTGCTCGACCCCGGCAGCGCCTTCCTGGAAATCGCGCCGCTGGCCGCGCACGGCATGTACGAAGACGCCGTGCCCGCTGCAGGCGTGGTGGCAGGCATCGGCCGCGTCAGTGGCGTGGAATGCGTGATCGTGGCCAACGATGCCACGGTCAAGGGCGGCACCTATTACCCGATGACGGTGAAGAAGCACCTGCGCGCACAGGAGATCGCCGAGCAGAACCACCTGCCCTGCATCTACCTGGTCGATTCCGGTGGCGCGTTCCTGCCGCTGCAGGACGAGGTGTTCCCCGACCGCGATCATTTCGGCCGCATCTTCTACAACCAGGCCAACCTGTCCGCGCAGGGCATCCCACAGATCGCCTGCGTGATGGGCAGCTGCACCGCCGGTGGCGCCTACGTGCCGGCAATGAGCGATGAGACGGTGATCGTGCGCGAACAGGGCACGATCTTCCTGGGCGGCCCGCCGCTGGTGAAGGCCGCCACTGGTGAAGTGGTGACCGCCGAGGAACTGGGCGGCGCCGACGTGCACACGCGCATTTCCGGCGTGGCCGACCACATGGCCGACAACGACCTGCAGGCACTGGCCCGGGTGCGCGCGATCATCGCCCAGCTGAACTGGCGCAAGCCGGAACCGGCGATGGCGGTGCAGGCCAGCGAGGAACCGCTGCTGCCGGCGCACGACCTGTACGGCGTGATCCCGGCCGATACGCGCAAGCCCTACGACGTGCGCGAAGTGATCGCACGCCTGGTCGATGGCTCGCGTTTCGATGAGTTCAAGCCGCGCTATGGCGCCACGCTGGTCACCGGCTTCGCGCATCTGAACGGCTACCCGATCGGCATCATCGCCAACAACGGCATCCTGTTCTCCGAGTCCGCGCTGAAGGGCGCGCACTTCATCGAGCTGTGCACCCAGCGCAACATCCCGCTGGTGTTCCTGCAGAACATCACCGGCTTCATGGTCGGCCGCAAGTACGAACAGGGCGGCATCGCCAAGGACGGTGCCAAGCTGGTGATGGCCGTGGCCTGCGCCAAGGTGCCCAAGTTCACCGTGGTCATCGGCGGCTCGTTCGGTGCCGGCAACTACGGCATGTGCGGCCGCGCCTATTCGCCCAACTTCCTGTGGATGTGGCCCAACGCGCGCATCGGCGTGATGGGCGGCGAGCAGGCCGCCAGCGTGCTGGCCACGGTCAAGCGCGACGGCATCGAAGCCAAGGGCGGGCAGTGGCCGGCGGCGGAAGAAGACGCCTTCAAGGCGCCGATCCGCGACCAGTTCGAACAGCAGGGCCACCCCTACTACGCCAGCGCGCGCCTGTGGGATGACGGTGTGATCGATCCGGTCGACACCCGCCGCGTGCTCGCCCTGGCCCTGTCGGCCAGCCTCAACGCCGCCCCGCAGCAGACGCGCTTCGGCGTGTTCCGCATGTGACCCGTGCCATGACCGAGCAAGCTCCCATGAAGCCCGTCGCCATGTTCAGCAAAATCCTCATCGCCAACCGTGGCGAGATCGCCTGCCGCGTCATCGCTACCTGCCGTCGCCTGGGCATCGCCACCGTGGCGGTGTATTCCGATGCCGACCGCAACGCGCGCCACGTGCGCCTGGCGGACGAGGCCATCCACATCGGCGCGGCTGCCGCGCGCGAAAGCTACCTGCGCGGTGATGTGCTGCTGGATGCCGCACGCCTGACCGGCGCGCAGGCGATCCATCCCGGCTACGGCTTCCTCTCCGAGAACGCCGACTTCGCCGATGCCTGTGCCGCCGCCGGCATCACTTTCATTGGCCCGCCGGCCAGCGCCATCCGCGCGATGGGCGACAAGAGCGCGGCCAAGGCACTGATGGCCAAGGCCGGCGTGCCGCTGACGCCCGGCTACCACGGCGACCAGCAGGAACCGGCGTTCCTGCGCGCGCAGGCCGATGCCATCGGCTACCCGGTGCTGATCAAGGCCAGCGCCGGTGGCGGTGGCAAGGGCATGCGCAAGGTCGAACGCAGCGAGGACTTCGTCGATGCGCTGGCCAGCTGCCAGCGCGAGGCCGGCTCGGCCTTCGGCAACGACCATGTGCTGGTGGAAAAGTACGTCGAGCGCCCGCGCCATATCGAGATCCAGGTGTTCGGCGATTCCCACGGGGATGCGGTCTACCTGTTCGAGCGCGACTGCTCGGTGCAGCGCCGCCACCAGAAGGTGCTGGAGGAAGCGCCGGCGCCGGGCATGAGCGCCGAGCGCCGCGCCGCGATGGGCAAGGCAGCGGTCGATGCCGCGCGTGCGGTGGGCTACGTGGGTGCGGGCACGGTGGAGTTCATCGCCGGCCCGGACGGCGATTTCTACTTCATGGAAATGAACACCCGCCTGCAGGTCGAACACCCGGTGACCGAGTACATCACCGGCACCGACCTGGTGGAATGGCAGCTGCGCGTGGCCGCTGGCCAGCCGATGCCGCTGCGCCAGGAACAGCTGGCCATCCACGGCCATGCCATCGAAGCGCGCCTGTATGCCGAAGATGCCGACCGTGGTTTCCTGCCGTCCACCGGCACCCTGCGCCGCCTGCGCCTGCCGACGCCTTCGGCGAACGTGCGCGTGGATACCGGCGTGGAAGAAGGCGACAGCATCACCCCGTACTACGATCCGATGATCGCCAAGCTGATCGTCTGGGACGTGGACCGCGAGGCCGCCCTGCGCCGCATGAGCCAGGCCCTGGCTGACTGCCAGGTGGTGGGCGTGACCACCAATGCCGGTTTCCTGCGTCGCCTGGTCAACACCGATTCGTTCGCGCACGCGAAGCTGGACACCGCGCTGATCGAACGCGAACAGGCCGCGCTGAACGCCGTGGGCGACAGCGATGATGCGCTGTGGCAGCTGGCGGCCATCGCTGCCGTGGCCAGTACCGCGCGTGCGGGCAGCGATGCACGCGATCCGCATTCGCCGTGGCAGGCTCAGGACGGTTGGCGTCTGGGTGCTTCGGCACCGCGTGTGCTGCCGCTGCAGCAGGGCGAGCGCACGCACACGTTGAAGGTGTGGGCGCAGGCCGATGGCTGGCGCGTGCAGCCCGATGATGCTGCACCGGCCACGGTGCTCGGCAGCACCGACGGCCAGCACATGAGCGTGCAGCTGGACGGTCGCCGCTGGCAGCTGCAGCTGCTGCGCGAAGGCGACCAGCTGTATCTGTTCGGCGCCGATGGCCAGCACCGCTTCACCCTGCATGACCCGGTCGGTGAATCAGACAACGCCACCGCCGATGCCGGCAGCCTGCTGGCACCGATGCCGGGCAGGATCGTGGCCACCCTGGTCGAGGCCGGTACGCAGGTGAAGCGCGGCACGCCGCTGGTGGTGCTGGAAGCGATGAAGATGGAGCACACCCTGCAGGCCCCGGCCGACGGCACGGTGAAGGGCTACCGCGCCAAGGCCGGCGACCAGGTGGGCGACGGCGCCGTGCTGGTGGATTTCGAAGCCGCTTGAGAAGTGGGAAGAACGGACGCGCGCTCAGCCAGCGCGCGTCCAGACCTCGCCGGCCGGGTCCAGCTCGGCCGTTTCCATGCTTGCCGCGCGCCAGCCGAAACCACACATCGCCAATGCGCCCTGCTGCACCGGGTCCAGCTGCAGCACCGGTTCCAGGCAGCGCTCGTTGATCGCGCCGGTGATGAAGGCGCCCAGGCCCAGGTCGGTGGCCGACAGGTACATCGTCTGCGACAGGTGCCCCGCTTCGAGTGCGATCACGCGGTAACCCTTGGCGTGGCGGCGGTACTTCCAGAACGTGCGGTCGAAGCGCGGCACCAGGGTCACCAGGCAGTGCGCATTGGCAAACCAGTGCTGCTGGCCCAGTGCTTCCATGGCGAACGCACGCAGTCCCATCGGCGGATCCGGCAGGCGCAGCAGGCGGTGCCCGTCCAGCAGGTAGCGATACACACCCGGCGCCACGCCCTCCACGTTCTGCACCACCAGGTACGCCTCGGTGGGATGCAGGCCGCCGCCGGATGGGCTGCTCTTCTTCTGGAAACGCAGGTCATCGCTGACCTGCACATGGGCGCGTGCACCGAACACGCGCGCCAGCATGGTGGAGAACAGCGCCATCGGCAGTGGCCGGTGCTCATCGAAGTTGCGGCAGGTCGCGCGCCGCGCCAGCAGCACATCGAAATCGGTGTCGTCCTGCAGCGGCAGCATCTGGCTTTCCGCATCGGCCGCCACCGCCGTCGGTGCCGGCGGCGGCCCCAGCACCTCACGCATGCCCACGGCGGTATCGGTACCGGAGTCGCGCGTGTTCTTCACGGCATCGACTCCCTCCCACCGCGTGAACGCATGCAGCACCGCCGCCAGCGGATGCCAGTACGCGTCGCGCTGGCGATCATCGGCCTGGCGGACCTGCAGCGCCGCCTCATCGGCGGGTGATGCACTGACCAGCAGGCCCAGCCGCAGCAGCGCCTCGCACGCGGCGCGCTCGTCTTCGTCCGCGGGCAGGTCCTGCCACTGGCTGGGGCCGATGCGGCCCAGCAGCTCGCGCTGTACGGCATCCACGTCCACCGGCTCGCCCAGGTGGGGCGCCAGTGCCACCCAGCGCATCTGGCGGCGGATGCCGTTGCCGCCGGAGAGCAGGTCCTGCAGATCGAAATCGGCGCTCTCGCGCGGTTCCAGCAGCAGGATCTCGCAACGTCGGATGCGGGCGGAAGACACGGCAGGATCTACGGACATGGCATCGGATTCGAAAGGGCGCAGTTCACTAGCGGCCGCCGCCGACGGAACTTCATCGCGCACTCAAGTGCGGGCTGCGTGGGCCGATCTAACAACGCTTGTCCACTTCTTCCGTCGCCGTTCCCGAGGTTCTTCGTGTCCCTGCCTACCCTGCCCGCGCCGATCGCCATGGCGCTGATCTGCGCGCTCGCTGAAGACGATGCGTTCCGCGCGCTGTTCGCTTCCAACCCTGCTTCTGCCCTGGTCAGCCTTGGCCTGCCTGCCGCTGATGCGGAACTGCTGAAAGTGTGCTGCCACGTCAACCAGCTGGCCTCCAAGGAAGCCATCCATGATGCCAAGCAGGAACTGCAGACGATGCTGACCCGGGAGCTCGGTCAGCTGGTTCCGGCGCTGGATGCCAGCCCGGGCCCGGGCTGGACCCTCAAGGGACCGTGATCGCGGCCGCCGTCGGCTCCGGCCGGCGGCGCAGCGTGGCAGCCACGCCTGCGGCGCGGTTGCTGTCGAGGACGTTGAGCGGCTGCAGGCAGTACGCGCAGTCCACCTCGGCATAGGCACGGCCGCGGTTGCCGGCCAGGTAGTCCGCCTGCGCGAGTGCCTGCGCGTTGGCGCCCTTGGCCAGGTACGCATCCATCGCGGCCACGCGGGTCTGGAAGCTGGCCTGCCCGGTCAACCAGGGCGCCAGCATGGCCAGCGCCTCATCCGGTTTTTTCTGGTGCGTGGCCAGGCTGGCCCGCACCACGGCCAACGTTTCCGCAACCGGCGGCTGACCCAACACCTCATTGATCGGGGACAAGCGGGCAAGCACCCGCTCCACCAGCGCGGTGTCACCCATCCGCACCGACAACAGGGCCGACGCCAGTGCCACCATCGCGTCATCGCCACCGTCGGCCGGGGCCCGGTTGTCGACCCGTCGCAGGGCGCTGTCTACGTTGTGGCGCAGCTGTGCACGCGTTGCATCATCATCGCCGGCGCCCCACAGCGCGGTTGCCAGTGGCACCAGCATCACCTGCTGGTCGAACCCTGACGCGCTGGCGAACTGCGAGTTGCCGTCGCGGGCGATCTGCACCGCGTGCGTCCACTGCTTGCGGTCGACGGCGATGCTGGTGCGTTCGATGACCACGTGGCGGGACGGTGCAGCGCGATCGAGCATCGATTCTGCAGCCGCGTAGTTGCGCAGGCTGGCCTCGGCCGACCCCAGGTAGCGGTTGCTGGCGGTGCGCCCGCCATCGATGGCGCGCTTGAAGGCCTGGCGGGCGCCTGTCACATCACCGCGCGCCACCAGGATGCGACCCAGGAGATCGTGCGCCACGTTGCTGAGTTCAAACCGCGGATCCGCTGCCTGCCGCGCATACGGCAGCGATTCCTCGAACCGGTTCTCCGCATAGAGCCACAGGGCTGCGTTGTACTGCGCGGCGAAGTAGTCCGGATACAGGCTGGACAGGCGCCGCCATGCATCGGAGGCCTGCCCGCGGTCGCGCAGCGTTGCCGCCCACGCGTCCAGATAGAGTGCCTCGCGTGTGGGCAGGCGGCGCTTGAGGCTCTTGGCGGTGTCCACCGCCTGCATCGCCCCGGAAAGATCATCCACCGCGAAGCGCGCACGGACCTGCGCCATCC
>DOKO01000107.1 GCA_003510825.1 Stenotrophomonas sp. | reverse complement strand
CGCGTGGCGTGGATCTACTGAAATCCACGCATGGCGTGGACGCCTTTGTAGAGTCGAGCCATGCTCGACTCATCGCACACCGCGCGAACAGCAGCCGAGCATGGCTCGGCTCTACAGGGGGCGGGCGACTTACCGCGCGCCCGGCGCGAAACGCGCCACCAGGTCCCAGGCATCGCCCAGGAACATCTGCCGCACGCGGGTGATGGGCTGGTCGCCGCGCCAGGTCAGGCGCTCGATCACCAGGCAGGCGGTGCCCGGCTTCACGTCCAGCAGTCTGGCCGTGGCAGCGTCCGCGCCCCAGGCGCTGATGCGGTGCTGGGCGCGGGTCCAGGACACGTTCTGCAGCAGCCAGCTGCCCGGCGCGGTAGTGCTGAAATCGATCTCCAGCACCTCGGGCACGCCCACCGGGCTGATCAGGCGGTGCTCCAGCGCCAGCGGCCGGCCGTCAGCCAGGTGCAGGCAGCGCATCGCCAGCAACGGCTCGCTGCCGGCCAGTTCAACTTCACCGGCATTGCTCGGCTCTGCCAGGCGCAGCTCGCGCTGCAGCAGCCGATAGGCGTACTGATGCCCGCGCGAGCCGACTTCCATGGCGATATCGGGAATCTCCAGCGCCACCTGTTCCAGGTGCGGGGGCTGCCGCGCGACGAACGAACCGGCACGGCGGCGGCGTTCGATCATGCCGCTCTCGGCCAGCGCGGTCAGCACCTTGTTCACCGTCATCCGCGAGCAGCCGTACTGCTCCATCAGCTCGTGCTCGTACGGGATGCGGAAACCCGGCGCCCACTCTCCACTGAGGATGCGGCTTTCCAGATCGCTGCGGATACGCTGGTTGAGCGTGGCGGACTTGCTGGCCTTCACGGGTGTGGGGGTCTCAATGAGCGGGAGGCGGTCAGCCCAGCACGCCACGAAGGGCAGCGGCGAAGGCGGTGGTGATGGCCTCGTGCTGCAGGTGGCGGCCGTCGGCCACGACCTGGCGGCCATGGCGCCAGACCGAACGCAGCGCGCCATTACGTGCAGCGAAGACCCAGCTGTCAAGCCATGCGTCATTCTGTCGCGCCTGCAGCGCCGGGTGTGCGGGGTCCAGTTCGAGCAGATCGGCGCTGGCCCCGACCTGCAGGCCGGCGCCCACGCCCAGCGCCTGGGCGCCGCCCTGCAGCGCACCCTCAAAGAGGAAGCGGCCGCTGCTGCGCGTGGCATCCGGGGCGAGGACGTTGCGCCCGCGCAGCGCCAGGCGCTGGCCATACTCGAGCAGGCGCAGTTCCTCGGCGGCGTCGATCAGCACGTTGGAATCCGAGCCTACACCGAAGCGGCCGCCCTCGCGCGCGAACGCCTGCATCGGGAACAGGCCATCGCCGAGGTTGGCCTCGGTGATCGGGCACAGGCCGGCCACGGCCTTGCTGGCCACGATCCGCGAGCGCTCGTCAGCGGTGATGTGGGTCGCGTGCACCAGGCACCAGCGCTCATCGACGGCAGCGTTTTCGTACAGCCACTGCACCGGCCGCTGGCCGCTCCAGGCCAGGCAGGCCTCGACCTCGCGCACCTGCTCGGCGATGTGGATGTGCACCGGTCCGGTGGTCAGCGGCAGCAGGGCATCCAGTTCCTTGCCGGTGACCGCGCGCAGGCTGTGCGGCGCAATGCCCAGCACCGCGTCGGGCAGCGTGGCCAAGGCGGTCTTCGCCCCTTCCAGCAGCCGCGCGAAGCCGTCCACATCGTGGATCAGCCGGCGCTGCGCGGGATTGGGCGGCGCGCCACCGAAATCGGCGTGCGCGTAGAACACCGGCAGCAGGGTCAGGCCGATGCCGGTCTGCTCGGCGGCGGCAGCGATGCGCGCGCTCATCTCGGCCGGGTCGGCATGCGGCTGGCCATCGGCCTGGTGGTGCAGGTAATGGAACTCGCCGACGCGGGTGAAGCCGCTTTCCAGCATTTCCATGTAGGCCTGGGCGGCGATGGCCTGCACTGCCTCCGGGCGCAGGTGGGCCAGGAAACGGTACATCAGCTCGCGCCAGCTCCAGAAGCTGTCACCGTCGCCGCCACCGATCTCGGTCAGGCCGGCCATGCCGCGCTGGAACGCGTGGCTGTGCAGGTTGGGCAGGCCCGGCAGCAGCAGGCCGACGCGGGTGTCACCGTCCTGCGCACCCTGCCCGGTTTCAATGCGGGTGATGCGGCCGCCCTGCACCTGCAGGCGCACGTCGCGCGCCCAGCCCTCGGCCAGCAGGGCGTGGGCGGCATGGAAACAGAGCGGGGAACGCGAATCGGACATGGCTGGACAACCCGAAATGGACGCCTATATTGTATAGACATATAAGCACAGCCGCGTTGTGGATGCCATGCACGTCGATACCCTCTGGTCCAACGTCCACCTGATGACCCTCGATGGCGAGGGCCTGGGTGTCATCACCGATGGCGTGCTGGCCTGCGCCGAGGGCCGCATCGTCCACGTCGGCCCGGCCGGCAGCGATGCACACCTGCAGCCGACCACCCGCATCGATGGCGAAGGCCGCTGGATCTCGCCGGGCCTGGTCGACTGCCACACCCACCTGGTCTACGCCGGCAACCGCGCCAATGAATTCGAGCAGCGCCTGCAGGGCGTCAGCTATGCCGACATCGCCCGCGCCGGCGGTGGCATCGTCTCCACCGTGCGTGCCACCCGCGCCGCCTCGCCGCAGCAGCTGGCCACGGAAAGCCGCCCGCGCCTGCTGGCGATGCGCGCCGAAGGCATCACCACGGTCGAGATCAAATCCGGCTACGGCCTGACCCTGGACGACGAGCGCAAGCAGCTGCAGGTGGCCAGCGCACTCGGCGAGGAATGCCGGGTGAACGTGGTGCCGACCTTCCTCGGCGCGCACGCGGTACCGCCGGGGCGCGAGGCGCAGGAGTACACCGACGAGGTGTGCAACGTGATGATCCCGGCCATCGCTGCCGAAGGCCTGGCCGAGGCCGTGGACGTATTCTGCGAGAACATCGCGTTCTCGCCGGCGCAGGCGCGGCAGGTTTTCGAAGTGGCGCGTGCGAACGGGCTGGCGCTGAAGATCCACGCCGAACAGATGAGCAACCAGCATGGCGCCGAACTGGCCGCCGGCTTCGGTGCGCTGTCGGCCGACCATATCGAACACCTCGACGATGCCGGCATTGCCGCGATGGCCGCCGCCGGTACCGTGGCCGTGCTGCTGCCCGGCGCCTTCTATTTCACCCGCGATACCACTCTGCCCCCGATCGCCGCGCTGCGTGCGGCCGGCGTGCCGCTGGCGTTGGCTACCGACAGCAACCCCGGGACCTCGCCACTGACCAGCCCGCTGCTGGCGATGAACATGGGCGCGACCCTGTTCCGCCTGACCGTGGACGAATGCATCGCCGGCTTCACCCGTGAAGCGGCGCGTGCGCTGGGCCGCAGCGAGCGCATCGGCCGCCTCGCGGTGGGCCTGGACTGCGACCTGGCGATCTGGGACATCGACGCGCCGGCCGACCTGGTCTATCGCATGGGATTCAACCCGCTGCACGCGCGCGTGGTGCGCGGGCAGCCCGACCTGCCTGCTTCCTGGAGCAACACATGAGCAACACCCTGGTTCTTCGCCCCGGCCATGTCACCCTCGCCCAGTGGCGGCAGGTCTACCGCGGTGCGCCGCTTGCACTGGACCCGGCTGCGCTGCCGGTGGTGCGCGCCAGTGCCGCCGCGGTGGCCGCCATCGTCGCCAAGGGCGCGCCGGTGTATGGCATCAACACCGGCTTCGGCAAGCTGGCCAGTGTGCGCATCGAGCGCGAAGACCTGGCCACCCTGCAGCGGAACATCGTGCTTTCGCATGCCGCCGGCGTGGGCGAGCCGATGCCGGCCAGCGTGGTGCGGCTGATGATGGCGCTGAAGCTGGTCAGCCTGGCCCAGGGCGCTTCGGGCGTGCGCGAGGAAACCCTGCTGCTGCTGGAGGCGATGCTGGTGAAGGGCGTACTGCCGGTGGTGCCGGCGCAGGGCTCTGTCGGTGCGTCCGGTGACCTGGCACCGCTTTCGCACCTGGCCAGCGTGATGCTGGGCGTGGGCGAGGCCTTCATCGGCGAGGAGCGTCTGCCGGCGATGGACGCACTGGCACGCGCCGGCCTGCAGCCGGTGGAACTGGACGCAAAGGAAGGCCTGGCCCTGCTCAACGGCACCCAGTTCTCCACGGCGTATGCGCTGGCCGGTCTGTTCGAGATCGAGACCGTGTTCCAGGCCGCGCTGGTGACCGGTGCGCTGTCGGTGGAAGCGGCCAAGGGTTCGGACACGCCGTTCGACCCGCGCATCCACGCCATCCGTGGGCAGCGCGGGCAGATCGCCACCGCCGCCACCCTGCGTTCGCTGATGCAGGGCTCGGACATCCGCGAATCGCACCGCGACAACGATGTGCGCGTGCAGGATCCGTACTGCCTGCGCTGCCAGCCGCAGGTGATGGGCGCGGCGCTGGACATCCTGCGCCAGGCTGCGACCACGCTGGAGATCGAAGCCAACGGTGTCTCCGACAATCCGCTGGTGTTCACCGACACGGGCGAAGCACTGTCCGGCGGCAACTTCCACGCCGAGCCGGTGGCCTTCGCCGCCGACATGCTGGCGATGGCCGTGTGCGAGATCGGTTCGATCAGCGAGCGCCGCCTGGCGATGCTGGTCGACCCGGCACTGTCCGGCCTGCCCGCGTTCCTGACCCCGCGCCCGGGCCTGAATTCCGGCTTCATGATTCCGCAGGTGACCGCCGCCGCGCTGGTCTCTGAAAACAAGCAGCGCGCCTACCCGGCCAGCGTCGATTCGATCCCGACCTCGGCCAACCAGGAAGACCATGTCTCGATGGCCGCACACGGCGCGCGCCGCCTGATGCAGATGGCCGAGAACGCGGCCAACGTGATCGGCATCGAGCTGCTGGCCGCCGCGCAGGGCTGCGATTTCCACGCGCCGCTACGCTCCAGCGCTGCACTGGAAACCGTGCGTGCCACCCTGCGCGCGCAGGTGCCGACGCTGGAAGAAGACCGCTACTTCCACCCGGACATGGTGGTCGCCACGAACCTGGTGCGCAGCGGCGCACTGGCACAGGGCCTGGGCGAACTGCTGCCGACCGTGGAGCCGCAGGCATGAATGCCCGCCCCGAATGGCTGACGGTGCACGAGGGCGATGCCCCGTTGATCGTCAGCTTCCCGCACACCGGCAGCGAGCTGCCGCACGAGCTGATGGGCGATTACCACTCGCCGTGGCTGGCGCGGCGCGATGCCGACTGGTGGGTGCACGACCTCTACGACTTCGTGCGCGGGATGGGCGCGACCACCGTGCGCTCGGCGATCTCGCGTTCGGTGATCGACCTCAACCGCGACCCCAGCGGCGTGTCGCTGTACCCGGGCCAGAACACCACCGGCCTGTGCCCGCTGACCACCTTCGACAACCAGCCGCTGTACCACGCCGGCCGCGAGCCGGATGAGGGGGAGATCGCGCGCCGCCGCGACACGTATTTCGCGCCCTACCACGATGCGCTGGCCGCGCAGATCGCACGGCTGCGCCAGCGCCACGGGACGGTGGTGGTGTATGACGCGCATTCGATCCGCTCGCATATTCCGCACCTGTTCGATGGCGAACTGCCGCAGTTCAACCTGGGCACGGCCGGCCCGTCCGGTGCACCGGACACCTCCTGCGACAACGCACTGAGCGATGTGGTGGATAACCTGCTGAAAATCAGCGGCATGAGCCAGGTGCGCAACGGCCGCTTCAAGGGCGGCTGGATCACCCGCCACTACAGCGACATCCCCGGTGGCGTGCACACGCTGCAGATGGAACTGGCCTGCCGTGGCTACATGCACGAGCCGCTGCCCGACCAGGTGGACGAGCACAGCTGGCCCACCCCGCTTGACCCCGAACACGCCGCACCGCTGCGCCACACGCTGGCGCAGGTGCTCAACGCCTGCCTTGAATTCGCTACGAACCGGAGCGCCGCATGACCCGCAACGACCCCAGCCGCACCATCATCGCGCCCACCGGCACCACGCTGAACGCCAAGAGCTGGCTGACCGAAGCGCCGCTGCGCATGCTGATGAACAACCTGCACCCGGACGTGGCCGAGCGCCCGCAGGAACTGGTGGTGTACGGCGGCATCGGCCGCGCCGCGCGCGACTGGGAGAGCTTCGACGCCATCGTCGAAACGCTCAAGCGGCTGGACGATGACCAGACCCTGCTGGTGCAGTCGGGCAAGCCGGTGGGCGTGTTCCGCACGCATGCCGATGCACCGCGCGTGCTGATCGCCAATTCCAACCTGGTACCGCGCTGGGCCAACTGGGACCACTTCAACGAACTGGATAGGAAGGGCCTGGCCATGTACGGCCAGATGACCGCCGGCAGCTGGATCTACATCGGCGCGCAGGGCATCGTGCAGGGCACCTACGAGACCTTCGTGGAAATGGGCCGCCAGCATTTCGGTGGCGACCTGACCGGCAAGTGGCTGTTCACCGGCGGCCTGGGCGGCATGGGCGGCGCGCAGCCGCTGGCCGCGGTGATGGCCGGCGCCTCGTGCCTGGCCGTGGAGTGCCGCAAGAGCAGCATCGACATGCGCCTGCGCACCGGCTACCTGGACACCTGGACCGACAACCTGGATGAAGCGCTGCGGCTGATCGATGAAGCCTGCAAGGCGGGCACGCCGAAGTCGGTGGGCCTGCTGGGCAACGTGGCTGACGTGCTGGCCGAACTGCTGGAACGCGGCATCAAGCCGGACCTGCTGACCGACCAGACCTCGGCGCACGACCCGGTGAACGGCTACCTGCCGCAGGGCTGGACCGTCGAGCAGTGGGACGAGAAGCGTGTTTCTGCACCGAAGGACGTGGAAAAGGCCGCGCGTGCGTCGATGGCCAACCACATCCGCGCCATGCTCGGCTTCCATGCGCTGGGCGTGCCGACCGTGGACTACGGCAACAACCTGCGGCAGATGGCGCTGGAAGAAGGCGTGGCCAATGCGTTCGACTTCCCCGGTTTCGTGCCAGCCTACATCCGCCCGCTGTTCTGCCGCGGCATCGGCCCGTTCCGTTGGGCGGCGCTGAGCGGCGACCCGGAAGACATCGCCAAGACCGATGCCAAGGTGAAGGAACTGATTCCGGACAACCCGCACCTGCACCGCTGGCTGGACATGGCTGCCGAGAAGATCAAGTTCCAGGGCCTGCCCGCGCGCATCTGCTGGGTGGGGCTGGGCGACCGCGATCGCCTGGGCCTGGCCTTCAACGAGATGGTGGCCAACGGCGAACTGAAGGCACCGGTGGTGATCGGCCGCGATCATCTGGACAGCGGCAGCGTGGCTTCGCCGAACCGCGAGACCGAGGCGATGGCCGATGGTTCCGATGCGGTGTCCGACTGGCCGCTGCTGAACGCCCTGCTCAACACCGCCAGCGGCGCGACCTGGGTGTCGCTGCACCACGGCGGCGGCGTGGGCATGGGCTTCTCGCAGCACGCTGGCATGGTGATTGTCTGCGATGGCACCGAGGCGGCCGCGAAGCGGATTGCGCGCGTGCTGTGGAACGACCCGGCCACCGGTGTGATGCGCCATGCCGATGCCGGGTATGAGATCGCGGTGGAGTGCGCGAAGGAGAAGGGGCTGGATCTGCCGGGTATTCTGGGCTGACCGAGCGTCGCCGGGCACGGCCCGGCGCTACCTTGAACGTGTGGTAGAGCCGGCCGCTGGCCGGCTTTCCCTGGTGCGGGAATCGGTGCTCTTGACCCGATCTCCCGCCCTGACCAAGATGCGCCATCGCCGCTGACGGACCACCGCGATGTATCGCGCCCTTGCTTCGCTCTTCTGCGCCCTGGCAGTCACCCTGCCCGCTTCGGCGCGTGATGTTCGCGACGGGCTTTCGACCCGGCTGGACACCCAACTGCAGATCAACCGCGAGCGCTATGGCATTGCCGGTCAGGCCGTGCTCGTCGCCCACAACGGCCACGTGCTCTACCAGGGCGCCAGCGGTGAACGCGACCCGGCCACGCATGCAGTGGCCACCGTCGACAGCATCTTCGCCGCGCAGTCGATGGCCAAGCTGCTGACCAGCACGCTGGTGATGCAGCTGGTCGATCAGGGCACGCTGGATCTCGACGCGCCCGCCAGCCGCTATGTGCCGGATCTGCCCGCCACCTGGCAGGCGATCCACGTGCGCGATTTCCTCAACCACAGCTCTGGCATCGCCGAGTACTACGATCGCGTGGACAACCGCTGGGTGAGCAAGGGCTACCCCGGCGTTGCGCCGGATCTTGCCGCTGCACTGAACGTGGCCGGCGCGGCGCCGATGCAGTTCGCCACCGGCAGCCGCGTGCAGTACACCCAGGCCAACTATCTGGTGCTGACTGCATTGCTGGAAGCGCACTACCGCAAGCCCTATCCGGACATCGCCCGCGAACGCATCCTGCAGCCGCTGAAGATGCGCAGTACGTCGTGGGGGCTGGACAGCGTGCCAGCAGCACGCGCGGCAGTGCCGTATACCGGCAAGGACGGCGCGTTGCAGGCGGCCGGTGAAGATCCGTGGCCGCACTATGGCTGGGGCCACGCGGACCTGCAGACCACCGTGGGCGACATGAACCGCTTCCTGCAGGCACTTGCCACGGGGAAACTGCTACGTACAGCAACACTGGAAAAGCTCTGGCAGCCGCAGAAGCTCGCCAGCGGCGGCAGCAATTTCTTCTCCACTGGCTGGGACACTACGCGCAGCGATGGCTACACCCAGGTCGGCCACGATGGTGGCACCCGCGTGCGTGCACGGCTGGCCTACAAAGGCAGTCTGGCCAGCGGCTACTGGGTGTTCGTGTACTTGACCAATGGCAGCGCGCGCAACGTGTGGTCCAGCACCCTGGTGGAAAGCACGATGGCGGTGGCTGCACCGCAGGAGTTTCCGAGTGCGGTGCTGTCCGAGCGCCTGATCGCCTATGCGTCGGATGGGGCGGCTGGCGCGGCACAGGCGATGCACGACTGGTTGCAGGACAACATCCGCATCACCGGCAGCGAACGCGAACGCGCGATCAACGCCAGCGGCTACGCGATCCGCGAGAGCCTGGGTGCGGGCAAGGCGCTGAAAGTATTCGCCCTCAACACCGAGCTGTACCCGGATTCGGCCAATGCCTGGGACAGTCTGGCTGAGTGCCATGCCGCGCTGGGCGATGCCGAGACTGCAAAGGCGCTGTATGCGAAGGCGAAGGCGCTGGCGAAGCCTGCTCCGTAGTAGTCGAGCTTGCTCGACTGCTTCTGACGCAAAGCCGAGCATGGGCTCGGCTCTACAGGTGCAGCAGCCCCCATACGCCGCCGATGGGTGACGTACCGCCCGCGACCTGTTAACTTGCGCGCCACTTTAGTGGTTTACAGCCTGTCCGCATGTCGCTCCCGTCTTACCGCCCCACCCCCTCCCTGCTGTTCCTGGCCGTGTCCCTCGGCCTCGCCACCACCGCCCACGCCGCTCCGCAGGCCACCACACTGGACGCGGTACAGGTCACCGCCGCCGATGCCAGCGCCCAGGCCCGCGAGGCGCTCAAGCGCGTGCCCGGCGCCAGCAATGTCATCGACGTTGCCAAGGCCGACAGCCGCCTGTCCAGCAGCGCCGACGTGCTGGCCTACCAGCCCGGCATCAGCGCGCAGTCGCCGGGCAACGAGGGCACCAAGGTGTCGATCCGTGGTTCGGGCATCAACCGCGGGCCGGGTGCGCATGCCTCGGGCATTGCCGTTTCCCTCGACGGCCTGCCGTTGACCGGCCCGGGCGGCACGCCTTACGAACTGCTGGAACCGCTGTGGCTGTCGCGCGTTGAAGTGCTGCGCGGCGCCAATGGTTTCGAGCGCGGCGCGTTGGCGCTGGGCGGTGCCATCGACTATGTCAGCCGCAGCGGCCGCGATTCGGCCGGCGTCCAGCTGCATTACGAAGCCGGCAGCCGTGGCTACCAGAAGCGCGGAATCAGCTGGGGCGGCGTCAGTGGTGATGTCGACTACTTCCTGGCCTACACCGACAGCGAGTTCGACGGCTACCAGCAGCATGCGCGCGGCGACGGCAAGGGCGCGATGGCCAACATCGGCTGGCAGATCAGCCCGGACCTGCAGACGCGCTTCTTCGTGCGCTACCGCGAGACCAATCACGAAACGCCCGGGCGCCTGACCCGCGACCAGATCCGCAATGATCCGCGTGCGGCCAACCCGGCCAACCTCGCCATCGACGCGCGCCGCCCGCAGCCGGGCAGCACCTGGATCGGCAACATGACCACCCTGCAGATCGACGAGGATTCCTCGCTGCAGGCCGGGCTGGTCTACCACAAGTACCCGATGGACCTGGGCGAGAGCCTGTACCGCCAGCAGCTGGACTACGCCGACCTCAACGCCACGCTGGACTACCGTCGCCGTCATCCGCTGTTCGGGCTGGACAGCGAAACCACCGTCGGCCTGCGCGTGACCCACGATCTGGATGCCAACGTGCGCGAGTCGCTGCGCTTTGCCAGCAACGGCTATGCGGCCGGCACGCGCACGCGTGACTTCCGCCATCTCGGCACCCAGAGCACGCTGCACATCGGCAACAACCTGGCCGTGAATGATCGCCTGCGCGTGCAGACCGGTCTGGCGCTGATCAACACCCGCAGCGATGTGCAGGTGACCTGGCCCACCAGCGGCGGCCGCCTGCGCGACCACGATTGGGATTACGCGCCGCGCCTGGGCTTCACCTGGCAGCACAGTGCGCAGACGCAGTGGTTCGGCAACCTCAGCCGCTCGGTGGAAGCGCCGCACCCGTGGTCGATGATCTGGGGTTCGAACCAGTTCTTCGGCGCGGGCAACGGCCCGTCCACCGGCCGTCAGAGCACCCCGGTGCCGATGCAGAACCAGACCGCCACCACGCTGGAGCTGGGCGCACGTGGCGAGGCCGCGCTGGGCCGCTGGGAACTGACCGGCTACTACGCGCACGTGAACCACGAACTGTTGAGCGTGGAGCTGCAGCCGGTGCCGAACCTGTTCGTGGCCGAGAACAACGCCAGCCCCACCGTGCACCGCGGCATCGAGGCCGGGCTGGACAGCACGCTGTGGCAGGGTGTGCCGGGCCGTCTGTCGCTGCGCCAGGCCTATACCTTCAGCGATTTCCGCTACCGCCACGACGCGCGCTTCGGCAGCAACCGCCTGCCCGGCCTGCCGCAGCACAGCTACCAGGCCGAACTGCGCTTCGACCATGCCTCGGGCCTGTATGCCGCACTGAACACCGAGTACGCCTCGCGCATCGCGGTGGACTATGCCAACAGCTACTGGGCCGACAGCCACGTGATCTTCGGCAGCCGCATCGGCTACGACGCACCGGGTGGCCGCTGGCAGGCCTGGGCGGAGATGCGCAACATCGGCGACCGCCACTACGCAGCCACGGTCACGCCGGGCTACAACGACGCGGGCAAGGATGTCGCGCGCTCGACGCCGGGCGAAGGCCGCGGCGTGTACGCAGGGGTACGCTGGCGCTTTGAGTGAGCGCCAGCGTGGAAACGCCGGGCAGTGCCCGGCGCTGCCTCAGGCGATGCGCCAGCGTGGCAGCTGCTCGCTGCGCCTCCAGATGAGCGGTGCCGCCGCCATCAGCAGCAGGGCCATCAGCCAGCGCGGCGAGGTGGTCAGCAGGCCATCGACCCACCCTGCGATGACCAGCGACGGCACCTCCTGCCAAGGGCTGTAGCCCAGGTAGAGCACGCTGCCGGCGCGCCACACGAACACCAGGCCCATCGCCGCCAGGAACAGTGCCGTGCTGCGGCAGGTCCAACGCTGCGAGGGCGTTCCCCACTCGCGGGAAACGGCGAACAGCACGCCGATGATCAACGTGGCCATCAAGGCCACCAGACCGATATCGACCTTGCGGCCGATGCGCTCATACGTGCACGCACGGCACTCCGCCTCTTCGGCTGCGACGGCCGTATCGACGGCCGGTTGCGCCGCAGGAGGCGCGGCCTGGCCCATCACGGTGAAGGGCATCAACAGCGCGAACATCGCGCCCATCATCCAACACCACATCCTGTTGTTGCGTGCAGCAGATTGCATATGCCTCTCCTTGGCGATTGACTCATCCCCGGCCGGGCCACAGCGCCCGCCCTCGACGGATTCCCGATAGGGCCAGTTCGGGTCGTTCCAGCACCCACCGCCCCTCTTCCCTGTGGAACAGCATACGGGAACGCTGGCCCCCGATGCTTGAACAGTAGTCAGCGGCCACGGCGATCATGGCCCACTGGTTGTCCGCACTGAACACCGGCATCGACAGCAGGAGGATCACGCTCTCTTCAAGGCTCTCCTCCGTTGCGGACCGCTGGCAACCCTGCTTCTGGATCGTACGCAGCTGCACGAAACCCAGATGCGCAGCGCCCTCCAGCGCTGCATCCGGCACCCGCCTGCTGCGCCGGTTGGCCAGCGGCAGCTGTGCCTGCAACTGCCGCCGCAGCTGGTACATCGGGCGCTCCTCCACCCAGTCCACCAGATCATCGTCATCCTGGCAGAACCGAGCATGGCCTCCCGGCTGGCAGTACGGCAGTGTCTGGTCGATCACGATGGTTGCGGCAGGCACAGGATCGGACAACTGCCGTTGCACCTCGGGACGCCAGCGGTCTGCTGTCGCAGCCCCACGGCCCCCCATCGCCATGGGCACCGGCAACGACCGGGGCGGCGGTAGCAGGATGGGGTTCCTGATCGCAAGCGCCATGATCTCCGCCTGCATCTGCGCGGTGCCAAGGTTCATCGTCGGCGGCCCGAGGGACGCGTTCTGCCAGGGCTTCAGCGTGCAGGCCAGGCACAGCAACGCCACTGCCGAAACCACAGCGGCGATGGCCCATATACGCTTCCATGCAACGTATCTGCTCATGACCACCCGGTGCTCGAGCACCCGTGTTGAAGAAGGACCGCGGCCCTGCGGGCACGCGCAGCGACGCTACAGCGCCTGCACCACCTGCATCAGGCTGACCGCGTCCGGCGCCAGCTGCTGTGCACCCCAGCCCAGCCCGGCGAAGAACACCACCAGGCCCAGCAGCGGCCAGAACGTGTGCGACAGGCACAACCGCCACCACCCCTGCGCGCCCATGCCCTGCATGCGCCGGTACAGGCCACCGACAATGGCGGCGTCCACCAGCAGCTCGGCCATCAGCACCGGCGCCGACCACACCACCCAGACACTGGCCAGCAGCACGGTGGCCACCAGCGCGAGAAGACCGAGCACGGCCAGCAGTGGCAGCCCGGCCTCACCGTCTGCAACCTCCAGCAGGGACGCGCCATCGGTGTCGGTGATGGATGGGGCCGAGGCTTCAGCCCACGACGCCGAGGCACCGCCACCACCGGAATTACCGCCGTTGCCGCCCCATGAAGGGCCCGCGCGTGGGGAGCTGCCACCGCCGCCGCCATTACCAGCGACCTCGGCAGCACCGTCAGCCACCGCATCCCAGCGCCAACGGATCCAGAGCCACATCAACAGCAGGAACACGGCATAGGCCAGCAGCACCGCCAGCGGATAACGCAGCAGCATGCTGTCCAGGCCGGCCAGGCGCAGCGCATGCGAAGCAAGGAAGCCGGCGCCGCCGGTCAGCAACACGATCAGCGCCATCTGCAGGCGCGGCCACCCGTGGTACTGCAGCTGCCGACGCGCGCGGGCGACTTCACTGCTGCGTGTCATCGGCAGCTTCAACGGCGTGCGGTTGAAGCGCTTGGTCTGCTTCATGCCGGCACTGGGCCGGACCAAAGGGAGTGCAGCATGCGAACATCCTTGCCGGGCACGTGTGGGTGCGTTCGGGTCGATTCTAGCGTGTGGGCGGCGCGGCTGCCTTCAGCAGCTGGGCGGCCACCTGGTCGAATGGCGCGATGTCCTGCAGCGCGCGGCTCATGGCCACCGCACCTTCCACGCTGGCGATGACCAGGCTGGCCAGCGCGGCCGCCTGTTCTGGCGCATGGCCGTCGGCCACGAAGGCCTGTGCCAGATGCCCCTGCCAGCGCGCGAATACCTCGGCTGCCGCCGCGCGTGGCTGGCTCGCGACCGCTTCCACCGGTTCTTCCACCGCCGCGGCCAGCACCGGGCAACCGGCACGGAACTGCGTGCGCAGCAGGCGCTCGCGCCACATCGCCAGGAACTGCTGCAGGCCCTGCACCGCGCCGCCTTGCAGCAGCTCCACCAGCAGGGCTTCCACCTTGTCGCCTGCCATCTGCGTGGCGCGGGCCAGCAGTTCCTGCTTGCCGCCCGGGAAATGGTGGTAGGTCGAGCCCAGCGGCGCCTCGGCCAGCTTGGTCACCTCGCGGATGCTGGTGGCATTGAGCCCGACCCGCGCCAGCATCTGGGCGGCCGCATCGATTACGCGCTGGGGGGCATCGGACGCTCGCGGGCTCATGCCGCTCACCTTGCTAGGACAGTCGTCATAGATTAGCGTATCGCCCGTCCTATAACAGTCGTCATAGTCATGAATCTCTGGTTCCGCCTGCTCCACCTGCTGCTGTGCAGCCTGTTCCGGCCAAAGCTGGAGGCCCCGTTCGGGGTCTCGCGGCTGCCGTTCCGGGTGCTGCCCAACGATCTGGACAGCAACCTGCACATGACCAACGGCCGCTACTGGAACATCTTCGACCTGGGCCGGCTGGACCTGATCCTGCGCATGGGCCTGGGCAAAGTGGCGCTGCGCGAGAAGTGGGCACCCATCGTTGGTGCGGGCACCATCCAGTTCCGTCGCGAGCTCAAGCCGTTCCAGCAGTTCACCCTGGAAACGCGGCTGGCCGGCTGGGTTGGTACGCGCATCATCATGGAGCAGCGCGTGCTGGTCGGGCCGGAGCAGAAAGTCGCCACCCGCGCGCTGCTGGTCGCCGGCATCTACGACCGCCGCGCGCGCAGCTTCGTCGGCATGGAGCGGATGATGGCGGCCATTGGCTGCGATACGCCGCCCTCGCCGCCGCTGAGTGCGGCCGCGCAGGCGCTGCTGGCGGCGGATACCGCGCTGAAGCGCGACGACGACTGAGCGGGCGCCTTACAGGGCTTTCCGGAGCACATCCTGCAAGCGACGCTTGTGCGACTCCACCGCCTTCCAGTTCCAGTCGCACACCGGCGGAACATCCAGCGCGCCGCGCTCGCGGGCCAGTGCGGCGCGCTCGGTCAGGGCCTGCACTTTCGCGCTGACGTTCGCATCGATGGCCATCGGCAGCAGGATCGAGATCATCCCCCAGCCGGACACCATGACCCGCGCGGCGTCACCGCGCCCGCTGTCGAAGGGGCGTGTGCGCACGGCGCCGCCCATGTCCGCGTACTGAACGCCCACCAGCAACATGCCGCCGGACACCCACTGCAATGCCCTGCCGTGCTCGCACAGCGCCTCGGCGGAATCGTAGCGGCGCGGCTGCTCGCCGGCGCTTGAATAGAGTTCGGTGACCAGCACCGGACTGCGCTTGAACACGGCGCGCGCCACGGCCTCGACCACCTTGTTGGACACTGCCGCCATACCCAGCGAAGACGATCAGTGCTTGCCGGGCGGCGTGGCGTTCAGCGCCTGCGCAATCGCCTGCTCCGCCAGCGGCGACATCAATGCATAGCCCTTCGCGGTCGGATGCACGCCATCGGCCGCCAGCGCCGGATCCAGTCCACCGGCCGCATTGGCCATGGCCGTGTAGTAATCCAGGTAGACCAGCCCCTGCGCATCGGCGTACTGCTTGAGTGCGGCGTTCAGGGCGTGCACCTTGGGCGCAGGTTCGATACCGGGCATCCACCGGTACTCGCTCACCGGCAGCACCGACGCCAGCACCACGCGGATGCCGTGCACACGCGCCAGTTCGACCATCGCGTGCAGGTTGTCTTCGATCATCGCCTGCGTGCTGGGCCCGGTATTGCCGGCAATATCATTCGTGCCGGCGAGGATGAGCACCACGTCCGGCTGCAGCGCGATGACGTCCTGGCGGAAGCGCAGCAGCATCTGCGGCGTGGTCTGCCCGCTGATGCCACGGTTGAGGTAGCCCTTGCCGGGGAAGAACTGCGCCGGATCCTTCTCGCCCCATAGCTGGGTGATGGAATCGCCATAGAACAGCACGCGCGGCACCCCGGCCTGCTTGGCCGGTACGCGCACGTTGGCCTCGCGGTAACGGGCCAGGTTGGGCCAGTCGGACAGGCGCTGCTGCATGCCGCGCACCTCATCCTGGGTGACCTGCTCCACCGGCTTCAGCAGCAGCGGGTTGACCGCCACCGGCGTCTGCGCCTGCGCGCAGGCCATGCCCATCAGCAGCGCCACGGCAGTGGCGCAGTATCGCGAAAGTCGAATGTGGATCATGAGTTTTCCAGAAGGAACTGGCTGATTTCGCGGCGCAGATCGAGGTCGTCGGTCTGCCGCGCGGCCTCGTCGGCGAGCAGCGCAAATTCGTAGCCGCGCTCTTTTTCACCCTGGTCGATGTGCCGCCGTGCCAGCTCCAGGCAGATCGACGCTTCTCCTTCGATCACGCCCAGCTGGCGCGCCTGGGTCAGCGCACGCTCGTAGTAGCCGATGGCCACGCCGCTGTCGCTGGTGAAGTCACCCAGGGTTTCCCAGAGGAAAGGATGGTCGCGGCCTTCCACCGCCATCGCATCGCAGTACTGCCGTAGCTCGTCGTGCAGCCGCCACTGGCTGCGGGTATCGCCGTGGGTGCTGGCATTGGCCATTTCGACCGCCACGCCCAGTACGTGCTCGTACACGTCCTGTGGAATTTCCATGGGAACCTCCTGCCGCTTGTCTGTTGCACGGTCAGGCTAGCACGGCCGGGTGGTGCCCGGCCGGGTGGTGGTTCATCCACGCATGGTGCGGACTTAGCGGGGACCGTGCGACGGCGGTACGTCCTGCGTGCCCCACTGTTCGTTCTTCGTGCTGCCCAGTTCGAAGTCCAGCGTGCCGCCGCGCTGCACGAAGCTGGCCGGCAGCCAGCTGGCATTGCTGGCCTTGCCGTCCACCTGCAGCGACTGCACGTACGGCGCATCCATCGCTGCGCCGCGTGCACGCACCACGATCTTCGCGCCCGGGCGGGTGATCACTGCTTCGGTGAACAGCGGACTGCCGATCACCAGGTCCGCGCGGCCCGGGTACACCGGATACAGGCCCAGCGCCGACCACACGTACCACGAGGACATCTGGCCGAGATCATCATTGCCGGGCATGCCCTCGGGCGTGTTGGTCCAGATCTGGCGCATCGCCTGGCGCACGGTTTCCTGAGTCTTCCACGGCTGGCCAAGGAAGTTGTACAGCCACGGCGCTGCGATGGACGGTTCGTTGTCCAGCTCGGCGTGCAGCGGGCCGGACTTGGTCACTGCCCACCCACCATCCGGCTTGCGGAAGAACGCATCGAGCCGCGCGATGCTGGCCTCGCGGCCCCCCAGCGCCTCGAACAGGCCCGCTGGATCGAACGGCACCATCCACAGGTACTGCGCGCCACTGCCTTCGACGAAACCGTCGTCGGCGGCCGGGTCGAACGCCGGCCAGCTGCCATCGGCGTTGCGCGGCTGGATGTAGCCCTGCTGCGCAGTGGCCTTGGGGTTGTAGAGATTGCGCCACCAGCCGGAGCGCTCACGGAACAGCTTTGCACCCTGCTCATCACCGGCTGCAAGTGCCAGCTCGGACAGGCCGAAATCGGCGCTGACCATTTCCAGCGTATCAGCCGCACTGCCCCAGCCCGGCGCACCTTCCGGCATGTACTTCAGGGCCAGCCACTGGTCCAGGCCCGGGCGCTGGCCCACGCACAGCACCGGGCAGCCACGCTTGTCCAGGTCGCGTGCGGTGGGCACCGTGGCCGCCCTCTTCAGCGAGGCGTAGGCGCGCTGCAGGTCGAAGCTGCGGCCGCCGAAGGCATGGATGGCTGCCACCGACGGCGGCGACGGATCGCCGTTCATCACACCGGTGGCGCCGGTGATGTGGGTCCAGCGATCCCAGACGCCGCCATTCTGGTCGGCCTGGTTCAGCAGCGACTGCGCCACGTCCGAACCGACCTGCGGCTGCAGCAGGGTCAGCAGCTGCAGCTGCGAGCGGTACACATCCCAGCCCGAGTAGTTGGCGTACTGCGCCTGCTGCCGCTTGGCCAGCGCATGCACCTTGCCGTCCATGCCGCGGTATCGGCCATCGCCATCGCTGTACAGGTTGGGCGCCAGCATGGCGTGGTACAGCGCGGTGTAGAACACGGTGCGCTCATCGGGCGTGCCACCCTGCACCCGCACCTGGCCCAGCAGCTCGTTCCACTTCGCGCGGGTGGCCGCCTGCGTGGCCGCCACGGTCGTGCCCTGCGGACTCTCGCGGCGCAGGTTGGCGCGCGCGCCGGCTTCATCGACGTAGGAAATACCGATACGCGCAGTCACCTGCGGCGTGCGTTTGGCATCGAAACTGATCCAGCCGCCCGCGCCCTTGCCTGCCGGTGGGTGGCCCTTGCTGCCATAGGTGGTGCCACCGCCGCCCTCGCGCGCGCCGGCCTGCACGGTGTCATCGCGCCAGGTACCGCCCACCTCGAACGGCTGGTCGAACTCGGCGACGAAATGCAGGGTGTAGTAGCTCTCGCGGCGGTCCTCGGCGAGGTAACCGCAGAAGTTGCCGCTGGTGACCGAGCCGCGCACGGTGCGCGTTGCCGGGTCGATGATGATGGTCGAATCGCTGCTGCCCACTTCGCTGTCGGAGGTGCGGAACAACAGGTTGGCCGGCTTGTCGGCCGGGAACTGGAACTGGCCTACCGCGGTGCGCGCCGTGGCTGCCAGGCTCACGGCCACGCCGTTGTCGAGAGTGAGCGTGTAGGCGCCGGGGCTGGCGCTTTCCTTCGCGTGGTCCAGCAGGCTGGTGTAGCGCACGCCGGCATCGGCCGAAGACGGCGACAGCTCGACTGGCAGGGTTACCGGCATCAATGGAATATCGCCGCTGGCGCCGGTGCAGCCGGTGCCATTGACGTGGGTCAGGCTGAAACCGCGTACGCCGTTGCTGCGCCACTCATAGCCACCGGGCGCGGCAATCGGGAAGCGCTTGCCCGGCAGTGCGGTCATTTCCGGACTGAAGGCCACCATGCCGAAGGGCACCGTCGGCCCCGGGTAGACGTTGCCGGCGTTGGTGGTGCCGATGAAAGGGTTGACCTCGGCGGCCAGGTCCTGCGCGGGTGCCCTGGCTGCGAGCAACGGCAGCGGGGACAGCGTCAATACAGCGGAAACGACGACCAGCAACGAACGGGACATCGACAACTCCAGTGGAAGGAGGCACCCACGCGCCTTGAACCACTGAGGGTAGTACGCGCCCGAGCGCCCGGCGACGGGCCGGAGGTCATGGTTGACGGTACCCGGTCACGATCGCAGCCACCGGGCTGCGCGCTGGTCAGTACAACGTGCCCAGCTTGAACAGCGGCAGGTAGGCCGCAAACATGGCCAGCGGGGTCGCCACCATCAGCGTCACGCTGCCGATCAACGCCGACAGCCGCGCCTGCCCTGCCAGCCAGGCGGCAATCACCAGCGGCGGGCCAAGCCAGGCCAGCCCGTAGCTGCCTGCGAAGAACTGGGTGATGACGGGCAACGGCTGGCCCGCTTCGGCAAACTGCTGAGCGAACTGCGGGATCGCAAACCGGCCCAGTGCAGTACAGCCCACCGCAGCGGTGCCGCTGAACAACAGGCCGACCAGCAGCCATCCCCATCCGGTACGTCCACGTGCAGCGATTTTCATGGCGACGTCCGTGCGCGGTCAGTACGTGCCCTGCACGAACGGCTGCCCCGCATGCGTGGTGCCGATGATCATCGCCACCGATTGATCGTTCTTGTGGAAGCCGGCCGAACACACCGCATCGCGGCCCTGGCCGCATTCGATCTCGGGGAAATCCGGCAGTGTGGCCTGCGTTGATTCCGGCGGCGTGGCCTGCCAGCCCGCTGCATCGAGCAGGCGCTTGGCTTTGGCATAGGGCATGCCGGCGGTGATGCCCAGCGCGGCCAGCTCGCCAGTCAGTTCCTGCGCTGCGGCAATGGCCGGCGCGATACCCAACGACAAGGACACAGCAAGGACGAAGGCTTTCATTGAACACATCCGTGGCAAACACCAGAGCTGCAGCGTACCGCAGCTTCGCTGCACTGCGATGTCCGCTTCACAGATGGTTACGCTACCTGCAGGCCAGCGCGTCCCTCTCCAGGTGCAGGCGGAGCCTTTCCTGCAGCCAGTCGGGATGGAACCGTGCCCGGCTTCTTTCGCCGGGAGGCAGCAGCGCGATCACGGCGTCGCTCAGCGCCGGGCGCCACTGCGCGGGCAGCGTGCCGATGTCGATCGACTGCGAATGCCCCATGGGCGCCTGCTTCCACGGCAGCATGAGCGCCTTCTGCGATGTGGAAACAAATGCGACCGGCGGGTGCCCCTTGCGCCTCACGGCCACCGATATCGTCGGGTAATCGTCCGTCCATAGACCACTCTCGGGCGACAGCTGCTGCTGAACCCGCTTGCGCAGCTCCACCTCAGTCAATGTCTTCCGTGCCCAGGCCTGCCGCTGCGCGAAACCGCACGACGGTCCGGGAAACCTCGTCGCGGTCGGGTCCAGCCGTGTGATCACGGCGCGATCCAGTCGGCGTGCGACCTCATCGACGGCCACCGCCATCGTCACCGGCGCAGCGTCAATGGCCGCTTCAAACGCCGACACTGAAGCGGCAGGCAGCGTTACGTACTGACCGTCCCGCCGATTCATCGGCAAAGCGGCATCCACCCGCGTCGTCACGCCACGTGCGTCGCGTTCGATGCGCCAGTGTTCCTGCACATCGGCCCATCCCAACCACCGGTACTCGATGTCGATACGCAGGTTGGGCTCTGCTGCCAGCACCGGAGCGGTGATACACAGGGCTGCAAGGATCAGCCACCAGAATTTCATCGCGCGCTCCTTCGCCCTGCAATCGTCGGGGATGCCAGGGCCGCCCGAAGGCGGCCCTGGATGCAGCTGTCGAGCAGGCTCGACGTTACTTCGCGTTCTTCACGTAGGTGTCGAACCAGTTCAGCATTTCCGACACCAGCTGCTCGTTCGATTCCAGCGCGGTGTACCAGTGCGGTTCGTTCGGCAGCATCACCAGGCGGGTGGTGCCGCCGTTGCCACGGATGGCCTGGTACAGCTTGCGCGACTGGAACGGCTCGGTACCCGGGTTGGCATCGTCTTCGCCGTGAACCAGCAGCAGCGGCAGCTTGATCTTGTCAGCGTAGAAGAACGGCGAGGCCTTCAGGTACACGTCCTGCGCCTGCCACACCGAACGACGCTCGTTCTGGAAGCCAAACGGGGTGAACGTCTTGTTGTACGAACCACTGGTCGCCACGCCGGCCTTGAACAGGTTGGTGTGGGCGATCAGGTTGGCGGTCATCAGGCCGCCGTGGCTGTGGCCGGTGACACCGATGCGGTTGCGGTCGACCACGCCCATGTCCACGGCCTTGTCCACCGCCGCCTTGGCGTCGGCTTCCAGCTGCTCCAGGTAGGTGTCATAGGCGGTCTTCGGGTCGCCGACGATCGGGAACGAGGCGTTGTCGATGATCGCGTAGCCGGCCAGCAGCATCAGGCGGTACGGCTGCAGGCGGGTGAAGGTCTGCTGCGAACCGGACACCTGGCCGGCCTGGGCGGCGTTGGCGAAGTCGGCCGGGTACGCGTACAGGATCGCCGGCACGCGCTGGCCTTCCTTGTAGCCCGGCGGGGTGTACAGGGTGAAGGACAGATCCACGCCGTCGGCGCGCTTGTACGTCACCAGCTGCTTCTTGATCTGGCGCACTTCCGGGGTCGGGTCGACCAGCTTGGTCAACGCGGTGGCGGTGGAAGCAAACTGCGCCTCACCCTGCTTGGCTGCAGCAACCGCCTCGCCCTGCTGGCGCACGAACGCATTCGGCGGGTCCATCACCGACTGGTGCCAGGTCAGGTAGCGGCCCGGGGTGTTGCTGAAGCCCAGGAACTGCTCGTAGGCATCGGCGTCGCTGCGGAACAGGCGCTCGCTCTTCAGCGAGCCCAGGTCCAGGCGGTCCAGGAACGGACGGTCACCCTGCGGCGAAGCGCCCTGCCCGCGCAGGAACACGAAGTTGCCTTCCTGGCGCACGACCGGCGCGCCGTTGGGCAGGCGCTTGAACACCAGGTTGCCCGGGTCGCCGTACAGCTCATCGCTGGACATGTCCCACAGCAGGCGGCCTTCCTTCTTCGGCTGGTCGACATCGACGATGCGGGTCTGCACCCAGTGGCGGTTCTCGTCGTTCTCGAACATGAAGGACACGGCCGGATCCGCCGACCAGGCCAGGCCTTCGAAACGCTGTGCGGTGCGGGCGATTTCCACCGGCTTGCCGTTGAACGGGGCCTTCAGCATCAGCACGCGGTCACGATGCGGCACGCTCACCTTCCAGTCGCCCTTGTCCAGCGCTTCGGCATAGACCAGGGTGGCCGGATCGGTGGAGCGCCAGTCGAAACCACGCGGTCCTTCCGGCACGCCATGCACGGGCACGCGGTCGGCCAGCGGCAGGCTGGCGATGGCGGTGGTCCTGCCACTGGCGATGTCCAGCACCGCAACGTCGTTGGCGAAGCGCTGGTAGGTCACCGCGTGCGAGAACGGCGGCTTGATCGATTCGGTCAGCACGTGCACGCCATCGGGCGCGGCGCTGACGTCGTTGAAGATGGCAGCGCTGCCGACCGGGCGCACCTTGCCACTGGTGGTGTCGACCACGGCCAGCTGCGAGGCGCCGTAATAGGCGAACAGCTTTTCGTCATGCGCGCTGGTCAGCGTGTCGCGGGCTTCGTAGGTGCTGCTTTCACCGCTGCTGCCCAGCGATTCCTGCGCGTCCGGGCCGGTCGGCACGCCGCCGTCGGAAGGGGCTGCGCCCTGGTTGGCCGGCACCAGCTTCACCAGCAGGCTCTGGCTGCCACCCAGCCACTGCACGGTGCTGCCGAAGATCGGATTGAGCTGCACGCCCGGCACCTGCTTGACCTGGCCGGTGGCTGCATCGCCCACCCACAGCTGCACGCTGGTATCGACCGCGTTCTGGAACGCGAAGTGGCTGCCATCGGCCGACCACTGCGCCGCACCGGCGCAGCCCTGCGGCAGGTCGACCTTGGTGGTCTTGCCGCTGGCGATTTCCACCACGCTGAAATCGGCCACGCAGGCCGGAATGCCGTAGCCACCCGGGGTGTCGTGGCGGCTGCGGTTCTTCGGCTCCAGGCGCACGCCGGCCAGCTTCAGGTACGGCTGGGCCACGCGGGCGATGGACGGATAGGTCTGCGCGGTGGTCAGCAGCAGGCGCTGCCCGCTGGGGTCGACGTTCGGTGCCGGCGGCGGCGGTGCCTTCAGCACCTTGAGCAGGTGCTCCGGCGGCTTTGCGTAATCGGCAAGCGCCGGGCCAGCAGCCAGCAGGCCGACGGTGGCAACGGCAATGGCCGCCGCCAGAGAGGTGCGATGGATGAGCATCCTTGATCCCCTGGGGTGTGATTGGGCACCCGCCAGACAGCGGGCATCGGCCGAATCTAGCACCCCGGGGTGGGTTGTGAATGGGCCGGAAGGACTAGTGGCCGGATGCTGCAAACCCCACCGGCGCTCGCCTTACTGCTGCGCGTGCAGGTCCCACGTAGTCAGGTAATCGGGGTCGACCACGATCTCGCCGCCCGAGCGCAGCCGGTACTCACCCGGTTCCGCGGGCCGGTACTGGTCGAGCATCGGCGGCAGGTAACGTTCATGACCATCGGCCTCGTCGGCCAGCACCACGCCTTCCTCGGCGCTGATGCGCAGCACCGTGCCCGAATACTGCTGCTGGTCCCGCATCTGGCCATCGCCGCCGTAGCGGGTAATGCCCACCAGCACCACTTTGCCGATCATCTGTTCGACCTTGGCGTCGTCCAAGGTCGGCAGCAGGGGAATGGATTCGTCATTCATGGGTGCACCTCCAAAGCCTGCAAGTACATCGTGGAAACGCTTGAAGGATGGCAGCTCTCGTACACCACGGCCATCCTGGCCGGTTAAGTCTCCCCACGACTGGATGCTGCCATCGGCCGCGGCAGGGGGAAGTGAAGATCGGGTCCCAGTTCTGAACGGCCGCACTGTTCCGCACCTGTTATTGCGCTTAACCTCCATCTCACCCGGCTGCCCCTACGGTCAGCCTTCACCACGCAGGGAACGCGCATGCACAAGCACGCATCCATGCGATCGTGGGGCTAGCTTTGACGGCCACTCTGCTTCCGGCGGACTCAAGCGCCGCCCTGCCGAGGGGACCATCATGCCCCCATCACCACGCGTCAGGGCACGGGGAACCCAAGGTCACCAGCGGGCCTGCATCCTGGATGAGTCCGATCGTGAAAGCTCTGTCGCATCCGACTCTGGCAGTGAGCGAATTGGACGCGTAGAAATTAGAAAATATCCATATTGAATGATACGAGTAAGTCACGCCGATCAGCCCCACCGCCTCACTCAATCTTCAACCATTAACGGATCAGCCATGCGAGCGTCACTTCTGAGCCTACTGATACTGGTTGCCCCCGCTTGCTCACCCTCAAGCCTCGTATCACGCGACAAGGATCTTCCCATGTCGATGCCCACCAGCACCACGCAAGAACAATCACACGTTGTCGATCAGGAAGCGCTTCTATCGAGTCTGCTGAACCTTCTGGGTGAAACATCAACGATGCAGGATGTAACGTCATCGCAGCTATCTGGACTACTTCACTCGACGGGAAGATCCAGAGAAAAAGGCCAAACCGTGTTCAGCGGGAGGATAGATCAGAAATGGCTTTTCTCCCTGTCCCTTCGAAACGAAGGAGCAGCGAATGCACGCATCAACTTTGACATCATCAGCTCGTCTGGTGAAAGCGGAATCGCCGAACCCGCAATATGCACTCTGGATTTCAATGCATTCAAATCCCGACTCGAAGCAGCAGGATACGAACACCAAACGTTGTATGGAGAACACGGAAGACCCGTCAACGAGGTCTTTCGCCGTCAGCAGATGGTAGTGACTACAGACCTCGTGGGAATGCCCAGGGCATCCGACTCCCCCGCCCGCCTATGCGTGATTGCACTGAGCGTCGAATGAGGGGAATGCGATGAGCACCATTTCTGGTCGCACCCAAGCTCTGATCGATGAATTCGGTAGATCTGCGAATGTCACGCCGACGCAACTGGCCAACCTCAGGGAAGCAATCGAGGGCTCTCCGATCCTGGCACAGCGGATTGAGCAGGCAGCGACAGAGAATCACCTTCTGAAGTTCGCACTTCTCCCGGCCGAAGTTAACGCAGGAGGCACGTACAATGGAGCCACAAAGACCATAAGCCTCCCCGCAAGAATCCTTGAATCAAGACAACCAGGATCGCCGCGGGCCTTGCCGAGCTTACATTTGTACTCGGCCACGAGATAGAGCATGGATTCAACTACGCCGAGACGAAGGAAGCCTACAGGGCATTTCGGAACCAGCTGACCGCAACAGCAAGATCTGATCGCGACTTCACAGGTCCGATCGAGACAATGCTTGAGAAGAACAGAAAGGATGAATCGAAGGCGAACATCGGGGGATGGAATGCACTTGCGGGAAGAATCAGGGAGCAGAACCCCGATGCGACTCTTGATGACATGTTCGCTGCGAGCAGCAGAAGCAGAGACTTCGTCGAACTGAACATTTCAGAAGGCAGAATCGTAGCCCGATCAAACATCCGCGTCGGTGAGGACTTGGCGATTGATGGCACGCCGTCAAACATCCAAGGAATGGCTGAGAATTATTTCGACAAGCCCGCCGAAACGGCAAGATTAGGACATCGCCAGAGCTCAGACTACCCAAATTACTACGGCGCGTACTTGGTGAGTCAGGCGATCGAATATGATCAGCGACACCACGCGCCGGGCGGCCGCGGCACCATGACGATCAACATGCAGCAGATCGGTCTCCAAGAACGAATTCTGGAGGAAAACGGAATTTCGCTAAGCAGAAGGCAATCGACGCCCTACGCATATATGGACAGCAGCAGCGCGCCTCCAGCACTTCGCCATTTTGACCACACAGAATCGACCCACACTTATGTACCTATTGCTGCCGAGGTGACACAGTCGGAGCTGGACCGCCCCCTTGAACATTCAGATCAGCAGAATTGCCGCTGGATCATCGAAGATCTGGACGTCAAGAGTCATGAACTGCACCAACAGATTCGCGAGAAGATAGCCGCACTTGACGCCGAGCACGGGCGAAGCTTCGATGCATCCAGCGAACGCCTCAGCGCCAGCTTGCTGGTGTTGGCTCGCGAGAATGGCCTGGACCGCGTAGACCATGTGGTGCTGAGCCAGCAGACTTCCACTGCGCCCGCCGCGCATGGCATCTTCGTGGTGAAAGGCGAGCTTGACGACCCCGCTGCCCTGCGGGCATCGACCGCAACCGCTGCTGCCGCGCAGTGTTCGGTGCAAGAAAGCATGGAGAGACTGGCCCAGGTCAACCAACGTGAAGCCGAGGGGGCCTCACAGGATCGGGTGCATGAGCAGGCACAGGAGCAGCAGCGAGGAGCGCTGGCGCGCTGAGCCGCTCCACGTGCACACCTCCAGAAAGCTTCTGCGCTTCCTTCCCGCGCCACGCTAGAATGCGCGCATGCGCACCGTACACGCCCTCCGCTACATCACCCCGCTCCGCGAAGGGGGCTCCCTGCCCGCCGTGGTCGAGACCGACGACGACGGCATGGCCGTGCTCAAGTTCCGTGGCGCTGGCCAGGGTCCGAAGGCACTGATCGCCGAGCTGATCGCCGGCGAAATGGCCCGTTCGGTCGGCCTGCCGATTCCGGAAATCCTGTTCGTGGAGCTGGACAGCGAATTCGCCCGCACCGAACCTGACCCGGAGATCCAGGACCTGATCCGTGCGAGCGAGGGCCTGAACCTGGGCCTGGATTACCTGCCCGGCGCGATCAACTACGATCCTGCCGCGATGCCGGTGGACGCCGACCTGGCCTCGCGCCTGGTCTGGTTCGATGCGTTCACCAGCAATGTCGATCGCACCACGCGCAACCCCAACCTGATGGTCTGGCACCGCAAGCTGTGCCTGATCGACCACGGTGCGGCGATGTACTTCCATCACGATTGGGCCAACGCCGGCGACGCCTGCGAAAAGCCCTTCGTGCTGATCCGCGACCACGTGCTGCTGCCGTTTGCCAGCCGCATTGCCGAGGTGGATGCTGAGCTCGCCGCGCGCCTGCCCGATGCGGAAATCGAGCGCATCGTCGGCCTGGTGCCGGACAGCTGGCTGGTGGACGAACCGGCCTTCGACAGCCCGCAGGCCTACCGACAGGGTTACATCAACTACCTCAAGCACCGCCTGAAGGTGCGTGCGGTGTTCGTGCAGGAGGCCGTCCGTGCCCACGCTGCACACGTATGACTATGCGGTCATCCGCGTGGTACCGCGGGTGGAACGCGAAGAGTTCATCAACGTCGGGGTGATCGTCTCCTGCCCCGGCGCACGCCATCTGGAAGCCGCGATCGAGATCGATGCAGCGCGCCTGCAGGCGTTCGCGCCGGCGCTGGACCTGGAAGCGCTGCAGCCGTGGCTGGATGCCATCGTGGCGATCTGCCGCGGCGACGCCGACGCCGGCCCGATCGCGCAGCTGCCCGCGCGTGCGCGCTTCCATTTCCTTACGGCCAAGCGCAGCTCGATCGTGCAGATGTCGAGCACGCACGTCGGCCGCACCGCCGATCCGGCGGGCGTGGTCGAGCACCTGATGACGAAGATGGTGCGGGTGCCGCGCTGAGGCGGCACCCTGTATCAACGTCCGGCGCGTGTCCGCCGCCATGCGATGAACGCGCAACTCCCGGCGGCGGCGATGAACAGCCATCCCGCTGCCATCTGCCCGTGCAGGTAGCCCTGCGCGTATGCCACGCTGGAGCCACTGGCATCGATCAGCGGGATGTCATTGAGGAGCACGTGCACGCCGCGCAGCAGGAACGCCAGGCTGCCGACCAGACACATCAGGGAAACGAATCGGTTCATGGTCCGATTCTGGTTTGCCCGCCGGTGCAGCGTCAACACGCCTGTCCTGTGATCGGACCTGCTCATAGCGGCAACCGCCGGGCGATGTAATTGATCACGTTGCCTACCGCATCCGGATCAACGTTGGCCAGGCCGATGACCACGTAGCCCTGCTCGGGCAACACCACGATGGCGCTGTTCGACCCCGGCGCCCCACCCTCGTGCCCGTATTGGCGCTGGCTGCCCTGCCCCTGCACGACGAAGCCGTAGCCATACCAGCCCTTGTGGTTCTGCGCGGTGGTGGCCTGCCGCAGCAGCGCCGGCGACAGCAGCTTGCCGCTGCGCAGGGCCTCGCAGAACTTCAGCATGTCAGCGGCGGTGCTGTAGCCGCCACCGGCCGACATGCCACGCCAGGGCAGCGTCTTCGTTTCGCGCACCCAGTTCCCGTCCTTCCTGGTGTAGGCGACAGCGCGCTGCGCAACGTGCACCGTTTCCGGCTCGAAGCCCGTGTCCATCATTCCTGCCGGGCGCAGGATGTGCGCATCCACGTAGTCGTAGTACGACTGCCCGGAGACGGCCTCGATGATGCGGCCAAGCACGATGAAGCCGTAGTTGGAGTAGGCGTCCTGGCTGCCGGGCGTGAACTGCGGCGCATCCTTGGCGAAGCGCTGCACGTAGTCATCCAGCGTCTTCAACGACGCCGAGTACTGGTCGAAATCATCGCCGAAGAAATCACCCAGGCCGCTGGTGTGGGTCAACAGCTGGCGCACGGTCACGGTATCGGCGACGGCCTTGTTCGGATAGTCCGGCAGGTGCCTGCCGATCGTATCGTCCAGGCTGACTTTGCCTGCCTCCACCAGCTGCAGGAGGGCCACCGAGGTGAACATCTTGTTGGACGAGGCCAGGCGGAATCGGGTCTGCGCGTCGACCGCCCTGTTCGCGCTGCGGTCGGCCAGGCCACCGTGCCAGTCCAGCAGCACGCGCCCGTTCTGCGCCACCAGCACGGCACCGGACAGCGCGTCCTCAGCGGCCAAGGCGTCCAGCTTTGCGCGGGCGTCGGCCATCAGCTCCGGCAAGGCGACGCGTGCGGGCTGGTACTTTTCCGGCGTGGGCGTGCCTTCCAGCTGGAACAGCTTCAGTCGTTCCGGATGGGCAGGATCCATCTCCGCGGTCACCTGCATCGCACGCTCGGTCTGCTGCGCCAGCACCAGCAGTTTCGCCTGCAGTGGCGTGCTTTCACGCACCTCCAGCAGCTTCAGCGCGCCGGTGGACTCGCGGAACTCCAGGTAATCCTGCGGGGTGCTGCCGTCCTTCTTGGCGTACCGTTCGGCGAACGCCTGTAGTTTCTCAAGACTGCCGGCATTGAAGGCAGCCAGCCAATCATCAGCGGCACGCCGTGCCCCGGGAGCGGGCGGCGCAGCGTGCGCGGCGCTCATGCACAGCAGCATCAACAGCGCCCACAGCAAGGGGCGGGCGGAAAGACAGCGCACGAACATGGCGATTCCTTCGCAGACGAGGCGTGCGGCCATCCTAGCCCAACGCTGGCGCCTGGCGACGGGGTAACGTCGACCGTTGGTCGGCGCTACTCCAGCAGGTGCGACTCGGTCGGTCGCTCGCCCTTGCAGGTATCGTAACGGCGTTCCAGCAGTGTCCGTGGCTGGGTACCTCGCAGCTGGATCACCTTGTCTTCGCGCTCGCACGGGCTGACCTTCGCGCGAAGGACAAACCGACCGTTGTCGATGTGGTCAATATCGCGCCCGCCGATGGCCGCTTCCAGCGCCGTGGCCCGCACATAGCGGTTGCCTTTGGCATCGAACAGGTAGAACGCATGGACGGGAACGTTGTAGACACCGTTGTTGTCCTGCCACACCTGCAGGTCCGGCGCGCCATCGCCATTGAAGTCCGCGACGGTCAGCAGCACCGATGCGGCGCCCTGCGCACCGGCACCCGCCCGGGTCAGGCGCGGCTGCACGCCGGTGACCGCCACCGTGCGACCACCGCGGGTCACATCCATGGCCTGCACCTGGCAGGTGGTCACATTGTCGGTGCCACTGCAGTCGGCCACCTTGAACACGACCTGCAGCGCAGGCGAGATTTCGCCCTGGCCTGCCTGCAGGGTGATCCTGCCCTGGTCGTCCGGCGCGGCATCGGCGGTGTAGGTCGCGGCCTGCGCGGACGCCATGCCCAAGAGCATCAGCAGGGACCCGAACAGTGGGCGGGAAGCAGGACAACGCACGAACATTGCGATTCCTTCGCAGACGAAGCGTGCGGCCATCCTAGCCCAATGCCAGCCCCACGAGGGTGGCGTTGGGCTGTCGCCCACCCATCACGTCACTTCGGCAACGCGTACGCCATCACGTAATCGCCCTTCGGTGTTTCCATGAAGTGGTGCCCCGCTGCGACGATCACCACGTACTGGCGGCCGTCCTGCTCGTACACCATCGGGTTGGCCTGGCCACCGGCCGGCAGCTTGACGTGCCAGAGCTCCTTGCCGGTCTTCAGCTCGATCGCGCGCAGCAGGTCGTCGGTGGCGGCGGCAATGAAGATCAGACCGCTGGCGGTCACCACCGCGCCACCATTGTTGGGCGTGCCAATCTCAATCGGCAGGCCGGAGCGGATGCCGAACGGGCCATTGCCGCGGGCACTGCCGAACGGACGGTCCCACAGCAGCTTGCCGGTGCGCAGATCGACCGCACGGATGCCACCGTAGGGCGGCTGCTTGCACAGCAGGCCGGTGAATGGCAGGCGCCAGCCAGCGTTGACGTCGATGGCGTACGGCGTACCCACCTGCGGATCACCCGCACCTTCGGCCCCCCCCTTGTCGGTGCGGATGTCCTCGCGCGGCAGCCACCCCTTCCGATCCGCTTCGGCGCGCGGCACCAGCCGGTTGTAGTTGGGCATGTCGTTGTAGTTGGCCACGATCACGCCGCGACGCGTATCGATGGCCACGCTGCCCCAGTCCGAACCGCCGTTGTAGCCGGGGTACTCAATGGAATGATGATCGGCGCTCGGCGGCGTGTAGAAGCCTTCGTAATGCGCCTTGCGGAACTGGATGCGGCACACCAGCTGATCAATCGGGGTGATGCCCCACATGTCCTGCTCGGTCAGGTCATGTTCCCGGCGCAGCGTGTGGTACAGCGAGAACAGCTGGGTGGGCGAGCGCTGCTCCGGCTCGGCACCACCACCGGGCACCTTGCGCTCTTCGGCCGGGGTCAGCAGCTGGCCGGTGCGGCGGTCGAGGATGTACATGTCGCCCTGCTTGGTCGGCAGCAGGATCGCCGGCACTTTGCCCTGCGCGGTCGGGTAGTCGATCAGGCTCGCCTGCGAGCCCATGTCGTAGTCCCAGACATCCTTGCGCACGGCCTGGAAATGCCAGGCCGGCTTGCCGGTGGTCACGTCGATGGCCACCAGCGAGGTCGCGTATTTGTTCTGGTTTTCAGTGCGCGAGCCGCTCCAGTAATCGCCCGCGGAATTGCCCATCGGCAGGTAGACCAGGCCCAGTTTTTCGTCGCCGGTGGCGGTGGTCCACATGTTCGGCGTACCGCGCGTGTACTCCTTGCCCTGTGCCGGCAGGCCGGTCAGTTCCGGCTGGTCCATGTCCCAGGCCCAGCGCAGCTTGCCGGTCACCGCATCGTAGGCCTGGATGACGCCCGACGGCGCATCGCGGCGCTGGCCATCCAGCACCTGGTGGCCGGTGACGATGACGCCACGCACGATGGCCGGCGGCGAGGTGATGGAGACGTAGCCCGGCGGCGTCTTGCCCATGCCCAGGGTGATGTCGACCTGGCCGTTGTTGCCGAAGTTGGCGCACGGCTTTCCGCTGTCCGCGTCCACCGCGATGATGCGGCCGTCCAGGGTGCCTTCGATGATGCGCGCGGTGCAGGCCTGGCGGTTGCCGGGCACACTGGCCGCGCCCGGGGTCGGCGGCGGCGCCGGCAATGCCAGATCGGCAGCCGCGTCAGCCAGCGCGGCATCGACCACGGCGGCGCCACTGGGCTGCTCGTAATAGGACACGCCGCGGCATGCTGCGGTGTAGGGAATCGAAGCGTCTTTCACCTTCGGATTGAAACGCCAGATTTCCTTGCCGGTACTGGCGTCGAGCGCGATCAGCTGGTTGCGCGCGGTGCACAGGTACAGGCGGTTGCCGATCTTGAGCGGCGTGGTTTCCGCACCCCAGCGGTTTTCCGGCAGGTCACCGGTGCGGAACTGCCAGGCCGGTTGCAGCGTGGCCACGTTGTCCGGGGTGATCTGCTGCAGCGGCGAGAACCGCGTCGCGGCGTTGTTGCGGCCCCACGCGGCCCAGTCACCGTCGGCCGGCCGGTCGGAGGGCTGCAGGCCCGTAGTGTCCTCGGTGGGATCGATGCCGGTCGAGGCGGCCGCGTCGGGGAACGGCTGGTCCCCGCGCACTTCGCCATGCGGCACGAAGGCCAGCGCGAAGGCCGCCACGAAGACCAGCATCAAGACCGCCGCAACACCACGCGATGCGCGACGCGGGAAAGGCTGCTGCAGCGTCGGCGCCAGCAGCGCCATCACGATCGCCAGAGCGGTTACCAGGCCCAGCCGTGGCACCCAGCGCCAGTAGGTGCCGCCCGACTCCCACCACGTCCACAGAAGCGTGCCGACGAAGATGAGGGCGAACAACAGCGCGGCGCTTCGGCGATTGCCCCACAGCAGCACGCCGCTGACCAGCATGGCGATGCCGGCGATGGCGTAGTACCAGGAACCGCCCAGCGTGAGCAGCCAGACGCCCAGGCCGCCGATGACCGCGCCGAGCAGGATCAGCAGCAGGGAGAGAACGGTGGCGACCGGGTGCCGGCGACGCGGCGGGAGGGTCTGGCCATCGGGAGGAACAGCAGCGGGGGCGGCAGGCATTTCAGGCTCCAGTGGACGACCATGTGGTCGGTTGGACGGGGGGCTCCACTGCGGACGGCACCGTCCGCTGGTTCACCAACCGTTATCCGCCCCTGCCTGTGAAATGAATGCGTTCTTTGCCCGCAAACAACGACGCCGGCACAAGGCCGGCGTCGTCGGGTACCTCTCATCGCGGCAGGATCACTCCTGCGCGGCGTCCTCGCTGCTGGCAGCAGCCGGCGCGCCGTCGGTCGCGGCCGGGGCGGCGGCTGCCACCTCGTCCTCGTCCTCGTCGATCGAGGCATCCATGCGCTCCACCGCCTGCAGCTTCTCGTCCTTGGACAGGCGGATCAGGGTGACGCCCTGGGTGTTGCGGCCAACGCGGCTGATTTCAGAGCCACGGGTACGCACCAGGGTGCCGCCGTCGGAGATCAGCAGGACTTCGTCATCCGACCCCATCAGCACCGCGGCGACCAGCTTGCCGTTGCGCTCGGTGGTCTGGATGCCGATCACGCCCTGGGTGCCACGACCCTTGCGCGGGTAGTCCGGCAGCGGGGTGCGCTTGCCGTAGCCGTTCTCGGTGGCGGTGAGGATGTAACGCAGGCTGGCGTCATCGGCGCCGTCGATCACCGCATCGCCAGTGGCTGCGATTTCCTCGACACCGTTGTCGTCCTCGTTCTCGTCCTCGCTGCCGCCGGCACTCTCGGCCACGATCAGGCTGACCACTTCCTCGCCGGCCGGCATCTTGATGCCGCGCACGCCGGTGGCGGTACGGCCCATCGAGCGGACCTTGTCCTCGCCGAAGCGCACGGTCTTGCCATTCGAGGCGAACAGCAGGATGTCACGCTCGCCGTCGGTCAGGCCGACGCCGACCAGGGCATCGCCCTCGTCCAGGTTGATCGCGATCTTGCCGCGGGCCAGACGGAAGGCAAATTCGCCCAGCGGGGTCTTCTTGACCGTACCGTTCTTCGTGGCGAAGAACACGAACTGGCCATCGGCGTACTCGCGCACCGGCAGCACGGCCTGCACGCGTTCGCCCGGTTCCAGCGGGATCCAGTTGATGATCGGACGGCCGCGGGCGTTGGAGCCGGCTTCGGGCAGCTGGTACACCGGCAGCCAGAACACCTTGCCCGAACTGGTGAAGGTCAGCAGCGTGTCGTGCGTGTTGACCAGCCACAGCTGTTCGATGAAATCCTCTTCCTTGGTCGACGCGGCACTGCGGCCACGGCCACCACGGCGCTGCGCGCGGTACACGCTCACCGGCTGGCGCTTCACGTAACCGGCGTGGGACACGGTAACCACCACGTCTTCCGGCGCGATCAGGTCGAGGATGTCCAGGTCTTCTTCGCTGTGGCGGATCTCGGTGCGACGCTCGTCGCCGAATTCTGCCTTGACGTTGACCAGTTCCTCGCGGATGACCTGGCGCAGGCGGTCGGGATCTTCCAGGATGTGGATCAGCCCGGCGATCACTTCCAGCAGCTGCTTGTACTCGTCGGTCAGGCGGTCCTGCTCCGGTCCGGTCGGGCGATGCCGGCGCATTGCGAGGATCTGGGTCGCCTGGATCTCGGTCAGGTGGTAGCGACCCGCAAGCCGGCCCACACCATTGGGC
>DOKO01000304.1 GCA_003510825.1 Stenotrophomonas sp. | reverse complement strand
TCGCGGCGGCGGCGCGACAGCAGCACGCCATTGGCGCGATTGCGCTCGGCCAGCGCCTGCAGCTGCTCGGCCTCGCCCACCGGCGGGGTGGAGTCCAGGGCGCGCAGTGCTTCGAGCTTGGCGCCGGTCGCGCGGATCAGCGCGTGCACATCGTGCTCGACCAGGGCCTGATGCTCGACATCCAAGGCCTGGGCAAGTCGCTGAAGATGTTCACTCATCGCCGCGGTCATCCCTGCAGCTGCTGGTCCAGCTCAAGCATGCGCGATGCGATCGCGTCCGGATTGATCTTGTAGCTGCCGTTCTGCAGGGACTCGCGCACGGCAGCGACACGCTGGGTGTCCATGGCCGGGGCGGTGCTCAGCTCACGCTCGAGCGCCTGCAGGTTGGTGGCCTCGCCGGTCAGGCGCAGGCTGTCCGCAGCCTCCACCGGGCGCGCCGGCGCATCGCCGCTGACGCCGGGCTTGGTGGCCGGGGTCGTCACGCTGTGCAGTGCCTGGGGGACCTGCAGGTTGCCGTCGATTTTCTGGCTCATGGGGTGTCCTGGAGTTGCCGTTCACAAGGGATAACGGCCGCTGGGCCGTGATCTTTAGGGAAATCTCTTACTTTTTCAACGCGCCACGATTACGTCACCATGGGCGTCCACAGTCCCCTGCACGATGCGGCGGGAGGACAGGTTCTCTACCGAAACACGTTCGTTCTCGCCCGCATCACCCATCGCCCGGCCGGCAATGCGCACCTCGACTGAACCGCGCCGCGACACCAGGGCCACGTTGTCTCCTCGCTTGATGAGACGCTCGGTGACCAGGTCGTTGGCCGACAGCAGGCTTCCGGCCTGCAGGGGCCGACGAGCAATGCGACCGACCGCCGCGGCGGGATCGGACAGCACAGCACCGGCGATCCGCGCGGCGTCACGCTGGGCAGTACTGATATCGGCCGCAGCCAGGGTTTCTCCAGTGGCAATGCCACGGGTGAGCACCAGCACGGCCTGGTTGCGGCGCACCTTCACCGGTACGAACAGGCGCCAGCCCCCGGCATCGGGGCAGCTGACCTCCACCGTGGTGTTGGCGGTGGGCTGCACCTGCAGGGCCGACCCGCAGCGCGGCAGGCGCATTGCATCGGCCACTACGGCCTCGCCCTCGGCGCCGGCTGGCAGCGTCGACAGCGCGGCCGTACGGATGCTGGCGACCGGCTGCCAGTCGGTGGCGGCCGCCCATGGCGAGGCAAACGCCAGGGCGATGGCCAGTAGAGATGTGATCCGGCGCATGGCGCCTCCTGTTCGGTAAGACCTGGCCGGGTGCGTGCAAGTGGCGTGCCAGAGGGCGGGATGCGTCCTGGGGGGGGGGCGACCGTTGGTCGGCCGCTTTGGAATGGCATGCCGGTCGACTAACAGTCGACCCTACCAATCGGGCGGTCGACCGACGGTCGACCCTACCAATCGGGCGGTCGACCGACGGTCGACCCTACAAGAGGCATCGCGGGCAACACAGCACCCTCAAGTTCGGCCGCCCCCACGCCGATACAGCAGCCATGTCCCATGACCTGCTCAACCGGATCGACCAGCGGACCCGACTGGCCGGCCACAATCGCCTGGCGCTGCTGCTGTTCCGTCTCGGCGGACGTCAGCTTTTTGGCGTCAACGTCTTCAAGGTGCAGGAAGTCCTGCGCCGCCCGGAGCTGTTCCAGGTACCCGGCCTGCCCGGCCAGTTCGCCGGCGTGGCCGACGTGCGTGGCCGCTCGGTGCCGGTGCTGGATCTGGGCCTGGCCATCGGCCACCCCGAGCGTGAGCCGGACGCCGACACCGCCCCCGGCTACCTGGTGGTGACCGAGTTCAACCGCTCGATCCAGGGCTTCCTGGTGAGCGGGGTCGAGCGCATCGTCAACATCGCGGTGGAGGACATCCACCCGCCGCCGGAGCTGGGCGCCGAATCGAGCTACCTGACCGCGGTAACCCGCTTCCAGGGCGAGCTGATCCAGGTGATCGACGTGGAAAGCGTGCTGGCCGACATCGCCCAGATCCGTGGCGAAGCGGTGCTGGACCCGACCATGGCCATGCCGGCCGACGCCCCGCAGCTGCAGGTGCTGGTGGTGGACGATTCGCGCGTGGCCCGCCAGCAGATCCGCAGCGTGCTGGACCAGCTGGGGGTGGGCGCCACCCTGCTCTCCGATGGCAAACAGGCGCTGGACCACCTGCTGCAGATCCACGCTTCGGGCGAAAACCCGGCCGACCGCTACGCCATGGTGATCTCGGACATCGAGATGCCGGCCATGGACGGGTATACGCTGACGACGGAAATCCGGCGCCACGCCGGCCTGTCCGGGCTGTATGTGCTGCTGCACACCTCCCTGTCCGGCGTATTCAACAATGCGATGGTGGAACGCGTGGGCGCCAACGCCTTCGTGGCCAAGTACTCGCCGCACGAGCTGGCCGACTTCGTGCTGGACCGCCTGCGCAAGGTGGCGATGGCGGCCTGAGGCCGCCTGATCCGGCGCCGTCGGGGTCGGACCCCCGCAGGGGCTCCGACCCCACCCACAATCCGGCGGCACCGGGGTCAGAGCCCCTGCGGGGATCTGACCCCACACCTTTGGCACACCCCTTGCAGCTTCCCGGGCATCGTTCCCGTGGGAGTGCACCGTGCGCAACCTGATTACCGATTACCTGGGCGTGCATGCCCAGGCCATGCCGTTGCGCGAACAGCGGATGAAGCTGATCGCCAGCAACCTCGGCAATGCCGACACTCCCGGCTACAAGGCCCAGGACCTGGACTTCGACGCCGCCCTGCGCAATGCCCAGGGGCTGGACGCCAACGGCCTGATGACCACCACGAACGAACAGCACTACGAGATCAGTAGTGGCCTGAACCCGTTCCAGGTGGCCCGCGAGGGCGTGCAGCCCAGCCTGGACGGCAACACCGTCGACCCCGATGCCGAGCGTGCTGCCTATGGCCGCGCCGCGCTGGAATACCGTGCCTCGCTCAGCTTCGTCGAGAGCAAGGTCCGTTCCATGCTCACCGCGATCACGGGGCAGTAAGCCATGAGCAACCTGCCGATCTTCGATATCGCCGGCTCCGCACTGCAGGCGCAGTCGGTGCGCATGAGCACCATCGCCTCCAACCTTTCCAACGCCGACAGCATCGCCGGCTCGGCCGATGCGGTCTACAAGCCGCTGGAGCCGATCTTCCAGGCCGTGACCAGCAAGACCGATCCGAACATCACCTCGGTGAAGGTCAAGGAAATCACCCAGAGCGATGCGGCGCCGATCAAGCGCTACGAGCCCGGCCATCCGCTGGCCGATGCCGATGGCTACATCTACCAGCCCGACGTCGATCCGGTAGCGCAGATGGTCAACCTGATCTCGACCTCGCGCAATTACCAGGCGGGCGTGGAGATGTTGACCACCGCCAAGGAACTGGCCCTGGCCACCCTGACCATGGGCCGCTGAGGCGCGCCCGCGAGGACCACCGCATGACCACCGTCACCACCCAGACCAACCAGGACGTCTACGCCGCACTCGGCCTGAACGCCCCCAACAGCAACAGCACCAAGAAGAAGAACACGCTCGACCAGGCCGACTTCCTGCGCCTGATGACCGAGCAGCTGCAGCACCAGGATCCGCTGAAGCCGATGGACAACACGCAGATGGTCGCGCAGATGGCGCAGATGTCCACCGTGCAGGGCATCACCGACCTCAACACCTCGGTGAAGGGCTTCCAGGAATCGATGGCCAGCGACCAGGTACTGCGTGGCGCGGCGCTGGTCGGCCATGAAGTGCTGGTGCCGTCCGAGAAGCTGGTACTCGAAGCCGAAGGCGATGTCAGTGGCACCGTCGCTGCACCGGCCGCCGGCATCGTCACCGTCGATGTCACCGATGCCAACGGCAGCAAGGTCACCTCGATCAGTGTCGAGGCCAGCGCCGCCGGTGAGGTCGCATTCAAGTGGGACGGCAAGGACGCCAATGGCAAGCGCATGGAACCGGGCAAGTACTCCATCGTCGCCAACCACGTCGACACCGCGGGCACCAGCACCAAGCTCTCCACGTACGTGCAGGCACCGGTGGAAAGCGTGACCGTTGGTTCCGATGGCCTGTACCTGAACCTCAAGGGCCTGGGCACGGCCCCGATCGATTACGTGCTCCGCGTCAGCTGAGCCGCACCCCCGCATCTACCAGGAGCAATCCCATGGGCTTCAATGTCTCGCTGTCCGGCATCAACGCCGCAAATACCGACCTGAGCGTCACTGCCAACAACGTCGCCAACGTCAACACGGTCGGCTTCAAGCAGTCGCGTGCCGAGTTCGCCGATCTGTTTGCCGCCACCAGCTACGGCCTGTCCAACAACCAGACCGGCTCCGGCGCGCGTGTCACCAACGTGGCCCAGCAGTTCATCCAGGGCAACAACGACCAGACGGGCCGCAGCCTGGACATGGCCATTTCCGGTGAGGGCTTCTTCACCATGAACATGAACGGCGCACGCGTCTATTCGCGCGCCGGCAACTTCCAGACCGACTCCGCCGGCTACGTGGTCAACCCGCAGGGTGCACGCCTGCAGGTGTTCGCGCCCAACGCCGATGGCACCAGCTTCGACGCCGGCCGCCTGGTCGACCTGCAGCTGCTGACCACCGACAGCCCGCCGAAGCAGACCAGCGAAGTAAAGGTGGGCTTCACCCTGCCCGCCAACGCCAAGGAGCCGACGGTCGCCGATTTCGACCCGACCGATTCCAACAGCTACAACCAGTCCAGCGGTGGCATCACCGTCTATGACTCGCTGGGCGTCAGCCACATCCAGGTGTCGTACTTCGTCAAGGAAGCCGCGACCAACGCCTGGACCGTGCACAACTACGTCGATGGCGAGCCGGCCGGCACGCCGACCGCGATCACGTTCGACAACAGCGGCAAGCTCACCAACCCGACCAATGGCAAGGTCAGCCTTGGAACGTTCACGCCGACCACGGGCGCGGGCGAACTGAACATGACCCTGGACATCAGCGGTTCGACCCAGTACGGCGAGAAGTTCGCCCTGCGCAACACGCAGCAGGACGGCTATGCGGCCGGCAAGCTCAACGAGATCACCGTCTCCGACAGCGGCGTGGTGTATGCACGCTATTCCAACGGTGATGACAAGCCGCTGGGCCAGGTCGCCCTGACCAGCTTCAACAACACCCAGGGCCTGGCACAGAAGGGCAACAACCTGTGGGTGGAGACCTTCGAATCGGGCACCCCGCGCACCGCGGCGCCGGACAGCTCCAACCTCGGCAAGATCCAGGCTGGCGCGCTGGAAGCATCGACCGTGGACCTGACCGAGCAGCTGGTGAACATGATCACCGCGCAGCGCAACTTCCAGGCCAACGCGCAGATGATCACCACGCAGGACCAGATCACCCAGACCGTCATCAACATCCGTTGATGACCTGCTGACCCTGTCACGGAACGCCCCCCATGGATAAAGCCCTTTACGTTGCGATGACCGGCGCCCGCGCCTCCCTGCAGGCGCAGGGAACGCTCAGCCACAACCTCGCCAACTCGGACACCCCCGGCTTCAAGGAAGCGCTGGCCAACACCGAAGCCTTCCCCATCCGTGGCCAGGGCTTTGCCTCGCGGGTGGATGCGCTGCACGTCGACGCCGGCTTCAACCGCACCGCCGGCGCGCAGCACATCACCGGCAAGCCGCTGGACCTGTCGCTGCAGACCGGCACCTGGCTGGCCGTGCAGGCCACCGACGGCAGCGAGGCGTACACCCGTGGCGCCGCGCTGTCGGTCACGCCGAACGGCCAGCTGGTGACCTCCAGCGGCCGTCCGGTGCTGGACGACAACAACAACCCGATTGCCATCCCGCCGTACCAGGCAATGGAAGTGGGCAACGACGGCACGATCTCGATCATCCCGCAGGGCGAAGGCCCGCAGACGATGGCGATGATCGGCCGCATCAAGATCGTGCAGGCCGCCGACGATCGCCTTGAGCGTCGTCTCGATGGCCTGTTCGCCAACACCGATCCGCAGCAGCCGTTCGCCCAGGCACAGGGCCCGACGGTGCACAGCGGCCAGCTGGAAGGCAGCAACGTCGATGCCGCCGGTGCGCTGGTGCAGATGATCCAGCTGCAGCGCCAGTACGAAATGCAGGTGCAGGTGATCAAGCACGGCGACGAGAACGCGCGCAGCGCCAACAGTCTGCTGCGACTGGGCGGCTGACGGAATTCCGGCACCGCCACGCGCCATTGCTGGCACACCGCTTGCACTGCTTTACACAAGGGCCGCACCGCGCGGCCGGCTTCACCCAGACAGGACTTCGAAGATGAACCAGGCACTGTGGATCGCGAAAACCGGACTGGATGCGCAGCAGATGCGCATGTCGGTGGTTTCCAACAACCTCGCCAACACCAACACCACCGGCTTCAAGCAGGACCGCGCCAGTTTCGAGGACCTGTTGTACCAGCAGGTGCGCCAGCCCGGCGGTTCGTCCTCGGCGCAGACCCAGCTGCCGACCGGCCTGCAGATCGGTACCGGCGTGCGCGTGGTGGCCACCGCCAAGAACTTCGAACAGGGCAGCCAGCAGCAGACCGGCCGCGCACTGGACGTGATGGTCAACGGCCGCGGCTTCTTCGAAGTGCAGATGGCCGATGGCAGCTCGGCCTACACCCGCGATGGTTCGTTCAAGATCAACCAGGACGGCGAGCTGGTCACCAACAGCGGTTACCCGGTGCAGCCGGGCATCCAGATTCCGGAAGGCGCGCAGTCGCTGACCATCGGCAGCGACGGCACCATCAGCGTGAAGATGGCTGACAACGCCGCCTCGGTCGAAGTCGGTGCGTTGACGCTGACCGACTTCGTCAATCCGGCAGGCCTGCAGGCCCGCGGCGAAAACCTGTACCTGGAAACCACGGCCTCCGGCCCGGCCCAGAACGGCAACCCCGGCCTCAACGGACTGGGCAACGTGGTCCAGGGCGCACTGGAAGGCAGCAACGTCAACGTGGTGGAAGAGCTGGTCTCGATGATTGAAACCCAGCGCGCCTACGAAATGAACGCCAAGGCCATTTCGACGACCGACGCGATGCTCGGTTACCTGAACCAGAACGTCTGACCGTCGCCAACGGATGATCGCCATGTCGCCCCTTTCCAAACTTGCCCGCATCGCCCTGCCCTGCGCCGTGGCCGCCCTGCTTGGCGGCTGCGTGATCGCCGGCGACGTGCGCCCGTATCCGGCCATGGCGCCGATCCAGCCGATCATGCCGCCGCAGGCCGCACCGACCGCCGGTGCGATCTACGCCGCCGGCCCCACGCTGCAGCTGTACTCGGACCGTCGCGCCCGCGATGTCGGCGACCTGCTGACCATCACCCTGCTGGAAAACACCACCGCCACGACCAGCGCGAACACCGCCACCGCCAAGGAATCGGACCTGAGCATCGGCACGCCGTCGATCTTCGGCGCACCGGTCACCCTGGGCGGCAAGGACATTCTCAGCGCGACCGCCAATGGCAAGCGTGACTTCACCGGCAAGGGCAACAGCGCGCAGAGCAACCGCCTGCAGGGCAGCGTGACGGTAACCGTGGTGCAGCGCCTGCCCAACGGCAACCTGGTGGTACAGGGGCAGAAGAACCTGCGCCTGAACCAGGGCGATGAGCTGGTGCAGGTGCAGGGCATCGTGCGCCCGGCCGACATCGCGCAGGACAACAGCATTCCCTCCAGCCGCGTGGCCGAAGCCCGCATCGTCTACGGCGGCCGCGGCCCGGTCGCGCAGTCCAACGCGATGGGCTGGCTGAGCCGCTTCTTCAACTCCGCGCTGGCGCCGTTCTGAGCATGGCCATGAACTCTCTCTTGTCTTCCGCCTGGCAGCGTCGCATCGCCGCATGCGTCGGCATGTTTGTCCTGGCAGTGGCCGTGGCGGCCCCCGCCAGCGCCGAACGCATCAAGGACCTGGCCCAGGTCGGCGGCGTGCGTGGCAATGCCCTGGTGGGCTACGGCCTGGTGGTCGGCCTGGATGGCAGCGGTGACCGCACCAGCCAGGCGCCCTTCACCGTGCAGAGCCTGAAGAACCTGCTGGGCGAGCTGGGCGTCAACGTGCCGGCCAACGTCAACCCGCAGCTCAAGAACGTGGCCGCCGTGGCGATCCACGCCGAGCTGCCGGCGTTCGCCAAGCCGGGCCAGCCGATCGACATCACCGTGTCCTCCATCGGCAACGCGGTGTCGCTGCGCGGCGGCTCGCTGCTGATGGCCCCGCTGCGCGGCGCCGACGGGCAGATCTATGCGATCGCCCAGGGCAACCTGATCGTCGGTGGCTTCGGCGCACAGGGCAAGGATGGTTCGCGCGTCTCGGTGAACGTGCCCAGCGTCGGCCGCATCCCCAACGGCGCGACCGTCGAGCGTGCCCTGCCCGATCCGCTGGCCAACGGCGGCGACATCACGCTGAACCTGCACAACGGCGATTTCACCACCGTCTCGCGCATGGTGGCCGCACTCAACAATGCGTTCGGCGAAGGCGCGGCGCGTGCCGTCGATGGCGTGACCGTGGCCGTGGCCGCACCGACCGATCCCGGCGCACGCATCGGCCTGCTGGCCCGCATCGAGAACCTGGAACTGACCCCCGGCAGCGCTCCGGCCAAGGTGGTGGTGAACTCGCGTACCGGCACCGTGGTCATCGGCCAGCAGGTGCGTGTCGGCCCGGCCGCCATCTCGCACGGTTCGCTGACGGTCACCATCCAGGAAAACGCCAACGTCAGCCAGCCCAACGCCTTCGGCGGCGGGCAGACCGTGGTCACCCCGCAGTCGACCGTCACCGCCACCAACGATGGCAGCCGCATGTTCAAGTTCAACGGCGGCACCACGCTGGATGAAATCGTGCATGCCGTGAACGCCGTGGGCGCTGCCCCGGGCGACCTGATCGCAATCCTGGAAGCACTGAAGCAGGCCGGCGCCCTGAGTGCCGAACTCGAGGTGATCTGACATGCGCATCAATCCCGCCTTTGACCTCAATCCTGTACAGCAGAACGACCCGGCCAAGATCGACAAGGTCGCTCGCCAGCTGGAAGGCCAGTTCGCACAGATGCTGGTCAAGAGCATGCGTGATGCCAGCTTTGGTGATTCGCTGTTCCCCGGTGAAAACAAGATGTTCCGGGAGATGTACGACCAGAAGATCGCCGA
>DOKO01000393.1:2826-2985 GCA_003510825.1 Stenotrophomonas sp. | reverse complement strand
GAGATCCAGTAGAACGAGCCGATGCTCTTCTTGTCTGGCAGCTGGTTGACCTTGAGCACCTTCAGGTCGCTGGTGCGCAGGATGGTGAGCACGTCCTGCTCGCCCAGATCGACACTGATGGCGAGGTAGTCGCCGTTGGGCGAGATGCGTGCCGAGCTG
>DOKO01000393.1:2210-2569 GCA_003510825.1 Stenotrophomonas sp. | reverse complement strand
AGCTGGCGTGCTTTACGAAATCGGCGATCGAGTACGGGGCGGCGGGCGCAGCCGCAGGAGACTGCGCGGGCAGCAGCGTGGCCATGGCCAGCGCCAATGGGGCAAACAGCATCGACTTCTTCTGCATGGTGCAGGTTCCTTGTCCTGGCCGGCGGCGCATCCGCAGGCGTTGAAAAAAGGAAGGCCCGGTACAAGTCCGGGCCCTCCAGGCGTTGCTGCATCACCCGTGGGTGATCAGAACTTGTACTGCAGGCTCATGTAGAAGCGACGGCCCAGCGGGTCAGCACCGATGTACTGGTTGAAGAACGGGTAGGCGGTGTAGCTGTTGTCCTTGCGGTACTGGTTGTCGAACACATTGA
>DOKO01000393.1:0-2012 GCA_003510825.1 Stenotrophomonas sp. | reverse complement strand
CACCTGGAAGGTAGCCAGGACGTTCTCGCCGAACTTCTTGCCAACGCTGAGGTTCCACAGGAAGTACGGGGCCAGGCGGCGCGGGTAGGAGCCACCAACCGAGTTGGTGCCGTCAGCTTCAGCATTGCTGAAGGCCGAGCCGTAGCGGGTACCGAAGACGGTGGTTGCCCAGTCGCCCTTGGTCCAGGTCAGGCTGCCGCGGGCGCGGCTGCGCTCGGGGTACCAGTTTTCCGGCGGCAGATCGCGGTAATCGACCAGCGGCTCGTCCTTCAGCTGCTTGTACTTGTTGGTCAGGGTCAGCGAGTAACCCAGGTCAACGTTGAAGCGGCCCCAGCGATCGGTGTCCAGCGCGTACTTGTAGGTGGCATCGATACCGCTGGTGTCCTGCAGGGCGGTATTGATGTACGCGTTGTTGATGCGGGTGATGCGGCCGTCATCCGGAGCGCCCGGCGAGTTGACGCGGGTGATCAGGGAGGACAGCTGCGAGCACAGCGCGGCGCTCGGCATCGGGCGCGCCGGGTCGCTGGTGCTGCCCAGGAGGCAGGCGGCTTCCGAACGCAGCAGGTAGTCGTTGCTCAGCTGGGCGGCCGCGTCTTCCAGGCGGATGCGGTAGTAGTCCACCGTCAGCGACATGCCATCGGTGATGTCGTAGACGAAGCCCGCGCCCCACGACTTGCCCTTTTCTTCGGTCAGGTTCGGGTTGCCGGCCACCAGGGTCTGGACCGAGTACTTGGTCGGGTCGGTGGTCGGGGCCTGGCACTGTGCACGGGTACGCGGGCCCTGGGCGGCGCCGGCACCAGTACCGGAACGGCAGGCGTACTCATCCAGCTCGGTGGTGTAGGACGCAGCACCCTGGGCGTAGATCAGCTGCATGTCCGGTGCACGGAAGCTGGTGGCATAGCTGCCGCGGACCAGCAGGTTGCTGAACGGACGCCATTCCAGGCCCATGTTGTAGGTGGTGGCGGCGTCGACCGAGGAGATGTCGTCGTACTTGTCGTAGCGGGCCGCAGCGTTGGCGCTGAGGCTGCTGAAGATCGGCACGCGGAATTCGGCACCGACGGCGTAGCGGTCACGCGTGCCGTGGGTTTCGCCGGAGCTGGTCAGGTTGTAGATGGTCTGGTTGTCGATCGGACGCAGCTGGTCGGTGCGCGGGTCGCTGACCATGTCCATCTTCTGGCGGTTCCACTCCATCACACCGGCGAAGCCGACGGCGCCGGCCGGCAGTTCGAACAGGTCGCCGCTGACGTTGAAGTTGGCGTTGGCGACGCTGGTCTCCGAACGGTTGATCACGCGGGTCGCAAAGGACTGGTAGATCTGCGGGGTGATCGGCGATGCCCAGCGGTCCAGGTTCAGGTTGTAGACCGGGTAGATGGCGTTGCCGGTGGTGCCACCGGTGGAATTGACGTATCCCTGGACCGGGCCCAGGAAGTAGTCGTGCACGGCCTGGGCCAGCAGGCGCGGGCGGTCCATCTTGTAGTCGTAGTAGCCGTAGCCAGCGCTGGCTTCCCAGTCGAAGCGATCAGCGAAGTTGCCGCGCACGCCCACGTTGAAGTCGTAGGTGTACTCGTCGTACTTGGTGGTTGCTGCTTCGTTGCCACCCAGTTCTTCGGGGGTGAACACGCGCTGCAGGGTCACCAGCTGGCCCAGGTTCGGCGTATAGATGTACTGGGTTGCCGCGCCGGCACGGGTCTGGTTGAAGCGGTCACCCGAGGTGGACCAGAACTCGGTACCCGAGCTGGCGGCTGCCTTGGTCGTGTAGTAGTTGAGGCTGGCCCAGCCCTGGGTGGTGTCGGTGAAGTCGAACGTGCCGTAGCCGTATGCCGAGTAGAACTGGCGCTTGTTGGAGATCGAGCGCGCGGCATTGCTGGTGTAGGAGCCGCAGTACGTGCCGCGTGCAGCGGTGGTCACGGTGTCGAAGCCCAGGGCTTCGCACTTGTCTGCGCCCGGATAGTAGGCGTTCTGGTTGACGGCACCGGTCGAGTTGGTCACTGCGCGGATTGCGAACAGCGACA
>DOKO01000395.1:474-2565 GCA_003510825.1 Stenotrophomonas sp. | reverse complement strand
TCCGGCAGGCCCATCGCGTAGCGCTCGCAGGCGAAGCTGATCGCATCACCCTCTTCGCCCAGGCGCGCGGTACGGCCGATGCGGTGCACGTAGTCTTCGGCGTCGAACGGCAGGTCGTAGTTGTAGACGTACTTGATGCCGTCGATGTGCAGGCCGCGGGCGGCCACGTCGGTGGCCACCAGGATTTCCAGCTGGCCCTTCTGGAAGCGGTTGAGCAGGCTCTCGCGCTTCTTCTGCGGCACGTCGCCGGACAGCACGCCGACGCGGTAGCCGGCCTTTTCCAGCGAACGCGCCACGCGCTCGACGAACACCTTGGTGTTGACGAAGACCATGGTGCGCGCGCCTTCGCTGCGCGACAGCAGGCCCAGCAGCAGCGGAATCTTCTCGTCATCGGCCGGGAAGTAGATGCGCTGGCGCACGCGCGCGGCAGTGATGGTCTCGGCTTCGACCACCAGCTTCTGCGGCTCGTTCATGTGCTCGTAGGCCAGCTCCAGCACGCGGTGGCTGAGGGTGGCGCTGAACAGCAGGGTCTGGCGGGTGGTGCGCTCCGGCATGCGGCGCAGCAGGAAGCGGATGTCCTTGATGAAGCCCAGGTCGAACATGCGGTCGGCTTCGTCCAGCACGCAGATCTCGCAGGCGTGCAGCGAGACCACCTTGTGCTGCTTCACGTAGTCGATCAGGCGGCCCGGGGTGGCGATGATGACGTCCACGCCCTGCTGCAGCAGCTCGCGCTGCTTGTCGTAATCAACGCCGCCGTAGACCAGGGCGAAACGCAGGCCCAGGTCGGAACCGAACTTCACCGCATCCTTGTGGATCTGGATGGCCAGTTCGCGGGTCGGGGCCAGGATCAGCGCGCGCGGGTCTTCCGGCTTGCGGTCGGCCAGCGCCGGACGCGTCAGCAGGCGGTTCACGACAGCGACCAGGAAGGCCAGCGTCTTGCCGGTACCGGTCTGCGCCTGGCCGGCCACATCACCGCCGGGCAGCGCGACCGGCAGGGTCAGCGCCTGGATCGGGGTGCAGCGGGTGAATCCGGCTCCTTCAAGACCAGCCTGCAGGGCCGGATGCAGATCGAAGGAGGAAAAGGTCAAATCGGTCAGCGGTTTGTCGCTCATGTGTCCGTCTTGGTATGGCCGCCGGCCCACGGGGCGGCTGGCACTTCAGCGTCTAGGGGAACCGTCGCAAACTGCGTCCCCTGCGGCGGGTTGGCAGGCTGGGACCACCCGGTCCGCGCGCCGCACAATGCCCCAGTTTAACGCACTCGGGCCGGCAAACCGGAACCACCTGTCTCACCACCCCGGGAGACGCCGGACCCCTACCCGCCCTTCACCCAGCCGCACGCCACTTGAACGGCCCCGCCAAGGCCACTGGCCCCGCCCCGGTGCCACCCCCATGTTCTCGAAGACAGTGAAATCCGACACATACCGGGCTGGGACACGATCACGATACGCTGGGTTCCAGCCAGCAACTGTCCCCGCCGCGCGATAGGGGTACACTGCCGGCCGTGAGCGTCCAGGCATCCCGCCGAACGCACCGCGGCAGACCGCCGCGAGGCAACGACGAGGGTCGCGCCACCGGGCATGGCCCAGTTCACCCACCTCCGGCCTGGCCGGGTGCAATCCAAGACGAGAAACCAAGATGAGCGACAAGGTTGTACACGTCGGCGATGCCGACTTTGATAGCGCCGTGCTGAATTCCAAGGAACCGGTGCTGGTCGATTTCTGGGCCGAGTGGTGTGGCCCCTGCAAGATGATCGCCCCCGCGCTGGACGAACTGGCCGACGCCTACCAGGGCCGCGCCAAGATCGCCAAGGTCAACGTCGACAACAACCGTGCGCTGGCCGCCAAGTACCACGTCCGTTCGATCCCGTACCTGGTCGTCTTCAAGGACGGCGAAAAGGTCGGCGAGCAGATCGGTGCGGTGGGCAAGGCCCAGCTGGCCGGCCTGCTGGACAAGGCCCTGGCCTGATCCTGCTGTTCCACGGCAGCCGCTGACCGCGGCTGCCGCTGGGCGCCCCGCGCCCACATGAATGCAGTTCCCGGTGACCCTTGCACGGCGCCGCTGGCCGATGATAGTGTCGGCATATCCGGCCGC
>DOKO01000395.1:0-161 GCA_003510825.1 Stenotrophomonas sp. | reverse complement strand
AGTGTCGGCATATCCGGCCGCGTTCGCGTGCCGCACCCTCTGGACGCAGTTTCTTCCAGACCCATTCCCAACGTTCGCCGCCCCAGCCGGGCGCTCGCACCTTCAAGCGAGGAATAACGCTCTTGTCCGATAACACTCCCGAAACCGGCAGCGCCGATGCG
>DOKO01000267.1:563-4868 GCA_003510825.1 Stenotrophomonas sp. | reverse complement strand
CCGGCCGACGCGATGATGCTGGCCGACTTCGTCAGCTACCTGCCCGACGACCTGCTGTGCAAGGTCGACCGCACCTCGATGGCGGTCAGCCTGGAGGCGCGGGCGCCGCTGCTGGACTGGCGCGTGGCTGAATTCGCCTGGTCGCTGCCGCTGGACTTCAAGCGCAGCGAGGACACCAGCAAGGTGCTGCTCAAGCGCGTGCTCGGCCGCTATGTGCCGCAGTCGATGGTGCACCGGCCCAAGCGCGGTTTCGGCGCGCCGGTGAGTGAATGGCTGAAGGGCGACCTGCGGCCGTGGGCCGATGACCTGCTGCAGCCGGCGCGGCTGGAACGCGAGGGCGTGCTGTCGGCGGCCGCCGTGCAGCCGCTGTGGCAGCAGTTCCTGGGCGGCCAGCGCAAGTGGCATACCCACCTGTGGAACGTGCTGATGTTCCAGGCCTGGCAGGACCATTGGCGGCAGGTGCGGGCGGGCGTGGCACGCGGCTGATCTTCACCGGGGCGCATCGGGCCGGCCGCTAGGCTGGCCCTTTCCCCCGTCAGGAGTATGTCGCCATGCCTGTTCCCACCATCGCGGTCTTCGTTGGCAGCCTGCGCAAGGAATCCTGCAACCGCAGGCTCGCGCTGGCCCTGGAAAAGCTGGCCGGCGATCGTGCGCGTTTCACGTACGTGCGCATCGACGATCTGCCGCTGTACAACCAGGATTTCGACGCCAGCTACCCGGCGCAGGGCACCCGCCTGAAGGACGAGGTACGCGGTGCCGACGCGGTGCTGTTCGTCACCCCGGAATACAACCGCTCGGTGCCTGGTGTGCTGAAGAACGCGATCGACATCGGCTCGCGGCCGTATGGTGACAGCGCCTTCGGTGGCAAGCCGGCGGCGGTGATCGGTGCGTCCATCGGCCAGATCGGCACGGCGGTGGCCCAGCAGCACCTGCGCAACAGCCTGGCGTTCCTGGACATGCACGTGCTCGGCCAGCCGGAGGCGTTCATCCACTTCAAGGATGAGCTGATCGGCGCCGACGGCACGATCCACAACGAAGGCACGCATAAGTTCCTGCAGGGCTATGTGGACCGCTTCCTGAAGCTGATCGCGGTGCACGCCAAAGGGGACTGACGCCGCTTTCGGGGTCAGAGCCCTCTGCTGCGCAGAGGGATCCGACCCCTTTCTGCCGGGAGCGGATCCCGTCGCGCAGCGGCGGGCTCTGACCCCATGCGATAATGGGCGCTCGTAGGCCGGACAGGCACGTCGCACAGCGGCGGATATCCCCTGTTCGTCCACGGCTTATCCACAGGCTTGTCCATGGCCGCCGGGGTCGGCGCATGCCTACACTCGCCTGGCCCACTTTCGCAGGAAACACCGCAGCATGTCCGCCCGTTCCGGCTTCCGTTCCAACCGCAAAGAGCGCGGCGATGGCTTCGACCGCGATCGCGACGAATCGCGCATCGACCAGCTGCGCGTGCCGCCGCACTCGGTGGAAGCCGAACAGGCGGTGCTGGGTGGCCTGATGCTGGCCCCGGAAGCCTACGACCGGGTCAATGACCAGCTGACCGAGACCGATTTCTATCGCCGCGACCACCAGATGATCTACCGGGCGATCCGCGAGCTGTCCGAGCGTGAGCGTCCGTTCGATGCGGTGACCCTGGGCGAGTGGTTCGAATCGCAGGGCAAGATGGAGCTGGTCGGCGATGGCGCCTACCTGATCGAGCTGGCCAGCACCACGCCGTCGGCGGCCAACATCGTCGCCTACGCCGAGATCGTGCGTGACAAGGCGGTGCTGCGGCAGCTGATCCAGGTCGGCACCGACATCGTCAACGACGGCTTCCAGCCCGAAGGCCGCGACAGCAGCGAACTGCTGGCCTCGGCCGAAAAGAGCGTGTTCGCCATCGCCGAGCAGGGTGCGCGTGGCCGCACCGACTTCGTGGCCATGCCCGGCGCGCTGAAGGATGCGTTCGAAGAGCTGCGCAACCGCTTCGAGAACGGCGGCAACATCACCGGCCTGCCGACCGGTTACACCGACTTCGATGCGATGACCGCCGGCCTGCAGCCGACCGACCTGATCATCCTCGCCGCGCGTCCGGCGATGGGCAAGACCACCTTCGCGCTGAACATCGCCGAGTATGCGGCGATCAAGTCGAAGAAGGGCGTGGCCGTGTTCTCGATGGAAATGTCCGCATCGCAGCTGGCGATGCGCCTGATTTCCTCCAACGGCCGCATCAACGCCTCGCGCCTGCGTACCGGCCAGCTGGAAGACGAGGACTGGAGCCGCGTCACCAGCGCGATCAAGATGCTGAAGGAAACCAAGATCTTCATCGACGATACGCCGGGCGTGTCGCCGGAGATCCTGCGTTCCAAGTGCCGCCGCCTGAAGCGCGAGCACGACCTGGGCCTGATCGTCATCGACTACCTGCAGCTGATGAGCGTGCCGGGCAACAGCGAAAACCGCGCGACCGAAATCTCGGAGATCTCGCGATCGCTGAAGGGCCTGGCCAAGGAGCTGAACGTGCCGGTGATCGCGCTTTCGCAGCTCAACCGATCGCTGGAAACGCGCACCGACAAGCGCCCGGTGATGGCTGACCTTCGCGAATCGGGCGCAATCGAGCAGGACGCGGACATGATCGTCTTCATCTACCGCGACGATTACTACAACAAGGAAAATTCGCCGGACAAGGGCCTGGCCGAGATCATCATCGGCAAGCACCGTGGTGGCCCCACCGGTTCGTGCAAGCTGAAATTCTTCGGCGAATACACCCGTTTCGACAACCTGTCGCACGATTCGGTCGGTTCGTTCGAGTAACGCCCGTGGCGTTACGGTAGCGCCGGGCCATGCCCGGCGGCACGGTAGTCAACAGGTGGCAGGCGCCGCTGCCTTCGTCGCTCGCAACACCCCGCGCATGCTGCGTGTAAATGACATGTAACGCGCCGCTTCTACGATTCCGCCGCTGCTGCTCTTCGACGCCGCCTTTCGGTGTCCAGCGTGCCCAAGGAATCCGCCTCCATGTCGTCCCATGCTCCGCTCCGCCGCAACCTGCTTGCCCTGCTGGTCTGTGCATCGCTGCCGTCGCTTGCTTCGGCTGAAACCGCGCCTGACACCGAAGCACCGTCGGCCACGACCCTCGATTCGGTCTCGGTGATCGGCCGTGGCGAGGCCCGCCAGGTGCAGCGTGTCACCGCGGAGGACATGAAGGTGCTGCCGCCGGGCGCCAACCCGCTGAAGCTGCTGGCCAGCAAGCCGGGCGTGCATTTCGAGTCGGCCGACGCCACCGGTGCCTATGAGTGGTCCACCAGCATCAGCCTGCGCGGCTTCAACCAGAACCGTCTCGGCTACACCCTCGATGGCATCCCGCTGGGCAACATGTCCTACGGCAACAGCAATGGCCTGCACATCAGCCGCGCCGTGATCAGCGAGAACCTGGGCGGCGCGGAAGTGTCCACCGGCATCGGCGCGCTGGGCACGCCGTCCACCAGCAACCTGGGGGGCGTGTTCCAGTTCTATTCGATCGATCCGTCCACCGAGTACGGCGTGGTGCTGGCGCAGGGCTTCGGCAGTGACGGTGCGCGCCGCAGCTATGCACGCCTGGAGACGGGCGAGCACCAAGGGTTCGCCGCCTACCTGTCCGGCGCGTACTCCGAGGGCGACAAGTGGAAGGGCAAGGGATCGCAGGAGTCGAAGCAGTTCAATGGCAAGGCCACCTACCACTTCGGCGAGGACAGCCGGATCACCGCGCTGTTCAACGGATCGCGCCGGGTCGAGGCCGATTACCAGGATCTGTCGCTGGAGATGATCGATCGCCTCGGCTGGAACTGGGACAACTACGCGCCGGACTGGGATCGCGCGGTCGCGGCGGCGAACGGCCAGTACAGTGGCGGCGTCAACAGCCCATGGGACGCGTACTACTCCGGCCATGGCCTGCGCAATGACGACCTGTCCAGCATCGCTGGTGATTTCGGCCTCAATGAATCGATGCGGCTGAAGGTCAACGTCTACAACCACAGCAATCGCGGCCAGGGCCATTGGTTCAGCCCGTCCAATCCCTCCAACCCGGGTACCAGCCGGGAGATTCCGATTTCGATCCGCACCACCGAGTACGCGATCGACCGTACCGGCGTGACCTCTGCGTTCACCTGGAACGTCGGTGGCCATGAACTGGAAGCCGGCCTCTGGTACGAGGACAACGGCCACAGCGTGCAGCGCAACTTCTACTACATCGATGGCCCCATCACCGATGACTTCTTCCTGCGCAATCCCGACCAGCGCGTGTGGAACCAGCAGTACACCACCATCACCCGCCAGTTCTACGTGCAGGAC
>DOKO01000267.1:0-435 GCA_003510825.1 Stenotrophomonas sp. | reverse complement strand
CAGTTCTACGTGCAGGACCGCTTCCGCCTGTTCGATGATCGCCTGACCATCGACATCGGCGCCAAGTCGCCGCACACCCGCACCAGCGTGCGTACGCCACTGGGCAACTATGCGAACAACAGCAGCCTGACCGCGAAGAAGGGCCTCCTGCCGCAGGCCGGCTTCAACTTCAAGCTCAATGAAGGCAACGAGGTCTTCGGTTCGTTCGCAAAGAATGTCGCTGCCTATGCACTGGGCGTCGGCAGCCCGTTCAACGTGCCGCAGGCCGACTTCGATGCCAGCGCAGGGAACCTGAAGCCGGAACAGTCGCGCACGATCGAGCTGGGCTGGCGCGGCTACGGCCGCGGCTATGAAGCCTCGGTCGCGGTGTACGACGTGAAGTTCGACAACCGCCTGCTGGCGATCGCCCAGTGCGTGGGCATCCTTGGCTGCCCG
>DOKO01000473.1 GCA_003510825.1 Stenotrophomonas sp. | reverse complement strand
GCAGGAAGGGCTCTGACCCCAGCACGCGCGCTGTTGCTCAACCGCCCTCCGGCTTCCGGCAGGCCTGGTTGCCATAGGCGTTGTGGTAATCGCGATCAAAGCAGCGCAGGAAGCCATCGAGCACGTCCAGGTTCGGTGGCCAGGGCACATCCACCTTCTGCCCGCCTGCCGTCGTGAAGTGGTAGCGCCCATCCTTCAACGCCCCAGCGAATTCCTCCGGTGTGGGAATCGCGACCAGCGCCGCGCGGGCCTTCTCCAGTGCCGCACGGTCGTGCTGCAGGAATGCAACCGTGCCGTCCACGTAGGCATTCCAGTAACCGGGATCCTTGTCCTTCGGCTTGTAGGTGCGCTGCATCAGCGCAATTGCCTGGGCCGTCTGCCCGAGTTCGGCGCGTAGTTGGCCTTCGTGCCAGATGATGGTGGTGTTGCCCGCCGCCTTGGGCAGGGCGCTGTAGGCGGCAAGCAGATCGGCCGCTTCGCGCTGGCAATCACGCTCGGCCAGTGGGCGCCAGCCGCCTTCCAGATCCTGGTCGAATGCATCCGGCTCCATCGCCAGCAGCGCATCGCGGTCGTAGCTGCAGTCCGGCGCCTTCGGTGGTTCGGGTGCGGCACCCAACGCAGCGGCCAGAGCAAGCGAAAGCAACGTCATCACAACCTCCGTGTCCGTGAGTACCCATGCACCGTAGCAGATCGTCCGGGTAGGGCCGGCCGCTGGCCGGCAACCTCGAAGATCGGATTACCATGACGCGACTGCACGCGCGGAGGAAAGTCACATGCACGACTGGACCATCATCGCGACCCACAGTGACTGGATCGCCGCCACGTTTGAACTCATCCTGCGCGATTCAACTCAATCCGAGCGCCGCCTGCAGTTCGATGCGGTGGAGCACGTGATGCTGGACAGGAGCGAACCCTGGGGACAGAGTGCATCGATCAACGACGTGACGGCGAGCGAAGATCGCGCCGAAGGTCTCATCCGCGTGGTGTTTGAGCTGCAGTCCGGCGGTGCGATCCACATTACCGCAGGGGCGTGCCGCCTGGAGGGCGAGCCGTTCGTGTTCTGACTGCTGTGCCGGGGTCGGAGCCCTTTCTGCGAAAGGGATCCGACCCCTCTCCATCAATCGCCTAGCAGAGCGGTGTTGCGGACGGCGCCCTTGTCGGCGCTGGTCGCCAGCAGGGCGTAGGCCTTCAGTGCGCTGGTGACCTTGCGCGGGCGGGCCTCACGCGGTTTCCAGCCGCGGGCATCGGCGTCGGCGCGGCGCTGGGCCAGGGTGGCGTCGTCCAGCAGCAGGTCGATGCGGCGGGCGGGGATGTCGATGCGGATGCGGTCGCCGTCTTCCACCAGGCCGATCGTGCCGCCGCTGGCGGCTTCCGGCGAGACGTGGCCGATCGACAGGCCCGAGGTGCCGCCGGAGAAGCGACCGTCGGTCAGCAGCGCGCACTGCTTGCCCAGCCCCTTCGATTTCAGGTAGCTGGTGGGGTAGAGCATTTCCTGCATGCCCGGGCCGCCCTTCGGGCCTTCGTAGCGGATGACCACCACGTCGCCGGGCTGCACTTTGTCGGCGAGGATGCCGGCCACGGCCGCGTCCTGGCTCTCGAACACGCGCGCGCTGCCTTCGAACACATGGATGGACTCGTCCACGCCGGCGGTCTTCACCACGCAGCCATCGACGGCCAGGTTGCCGCGCAGCACGGCCAGGCCGCCTTCGGCCGAATAGGCGTGTTCGACGCTGCGGATGCAGCCTTCGGCGCGGTCCACGTCCAGCGTGGGCCAACGCGTGGCCTGGCTGAAGGCCACCTGGGTGGGAATGCCGGCCGGGCCGGCACGGAAGAAGTCGTGCACGCTGGATTCGTCGCTGACCGCCACGTCCCAGCGCTCGATGGCATCGGCCAGGGTGCGGCTGTGCACGGTCGGCACGCTGGTATCCAGCAGGCCGCCACGCGCCAGCTCGCCGAGGATGCCGTACACGCCGCCCGCGCGGTGCACGTCTTCCATGTGGTACTTGGGCGTGTTCGGCGCCACCTTGCACAGCTGCGGCACGCGCCGCGACAGCGCATCGATGTGGGTCAGGTCGAAGTCCACTTCGGCTTCCTGCGCGGCGGCCAGCAGGTGCAGGATGGTGTTGGTGGACCCGCCCATGGCGATGTCCAGGGTCATCGCGTTGGCGAATGCGGCCTGGGTGGCGATGCCACGCGGCAGCGCGCTTGCTTCCTCGCCGCCGTACCAGCGATGGCACAGTTCGACGATCAGGCGGCCGGCGCGCAGGAACAGCTGCTCGCGGTCGGCGTGGGTGGCCAGGGTCGAGCCGTTGCCGGGCAGCGACAGGCCCAGCGCTTCGGTCAGGCAGTTCATCGAGTTGGCGGTGAACATGCCCGAGCAGGAACCGCAGGTGGGGCAGGCGCTGCGCTCGAATTCGGCCACCTTTTCATCGCTGGCGCTTTCGTCGGCGGCGATGACCATTGCATCGACCAGGTCCAGCTTGTGCTCGGACAGCTTGGTTTTGCCGGCCTCCATCGGGCCGCCGGAGACGAACACCACCGGGATGTTGAGGCGCAGTGCGGCCATCAGCATGCCGGGGGTGATCTTGTCGCAGTTGGAAATGCACACCAGCGCGTCGGCGCAGTGGGCGTTGACCATGTACTCGACCGAGTCGGCGATGATCTCGCGGCTGGGCAGCGAGTACAGCATGCCGTCGTGGCCCATGGCGATGCCGTCGTCGACGGCGATCGTGTTGAATTCCTTGGCGACGCCGCCGACCTTCTCGATCTCGCGCGCGACCAGCTGGCCGAGGTCCTTCAGGTGCACGTGGCCGGGCACGAACTGGGTGAAGGAGTTGGCGATGGCGATGATCGGCTTGTGGAAGTCGCCGTCCTTCATGCCGGTGGCGCGCCACAGGGCGCGGGCGCCGGCCATGTTGCGGCCGGCGGTGGAGGTGCGGGAGCGGTATTCAGGCATGGCTGGCGGAACGGGCGGGCCGTACAACGTGGGGGTCGCTCGATCATGGACAATTTTTTCGGTTGCTGCTGCAACCACCGGTTGGGGTTGGGCAGGGCTGCGCCCTGCAACTGCCGAAGCAACGTCAACGTCAAAAGCGGGGTATCCGTGGGATGGCGGGGTGGGTCCGGTGGCAGGGGACGCCGTGAACCCGTCCATGGGGGCTTGGTCGC
>DOKO01000469.1 GCA_003510825.1 Stenotrophomonas sp. | reverse complement strand
GCACGAACGGCAGCAGCTTGCTCATCGGGGCCTTCAACCGGGCCACGTCGGCCACCCGCAGGCGGCCGTGCCGGCGCGCCATCAGCACCCGCTTCACGTTGCGCACGCCGAGCCCGGGCACGCGCAGCAGCAGTTCCTTCGGCGCGCGGTTCAGGTCCACCGGGAAGCGCTCGGGGTGGCGGATCGCCCAGGCCATCTTCGGGTCGATGTCCAGGTCCAGCATGCCGTCCTGGGTGGTATCGGTGATCTCTTCCACGCCGTAACCGTAGAAGCGCAGCAGCCAGTCGGCCTGGTACAGGCGATGCTCGCGCTGCAGCGGGGGCGGCTGCAGCGGCAGCTGGCGGCTGGCATCGGGAATGGGGCTGAAGGCCGAGTAATACACCCGGCGCATGCGGTAGTTGCCGTACAGCGCGTCGGCACTGGCCAGGATCTGCTGGTCATTGGCCCCGTCGGCGCCGACGATCATCTGCGTGCTCTGCCCGGCCGGGGCGAAGCGCGGCGGGCGAGGGCGTGCGCTGCGGGTGGCCGTTGGCGCGACCACGGCCGGCGCCTTGCGTGCTTCCTTGGCTTCCTCGATGCGCCAGCGCAGTTCGCCCATCGCGCCGCGGATCGAATGCACGGTCTTTTCCGGTGCCAGCGCACTCAGCCCGGCCTCGGTCGGCAGTTCCACGTTGATCGACAGGCGGTCGGCGTAGCGACCGGCGCTGGCCAGCAGCTCGGGCGACGCCTCGGGAATGGTCTTGAGGTGGATGTAACCGGCGTAGCGGTGTTCCTCGCGCAGCTGCCGGGCCACTTCCACCATCTGTTCCATGGTGTAGTCGGCATTGCGGATGATGCCGCTGGAAAGGAACAGTCCTTCGATGTAGTTGCGCTTGTAGAAGTCCAGGGTCAGCGCCACCACCTCGTCCACGCTGAAGCGCGCCCGCGGCACGTTGCTCGAGACCCGGTTCACGCAGTAGGCGCAGTCGTACACGCAGAAGTTGGTCAGCAGGATCTTCAGCAGCGACACGCAGCGGCCATCGGGCGTGTAGCTGTGGCAGATGCCCATGCCTTCGGTGCTGCCGATGCCGCCGCTGGCGCGCGAGTCGCGCTTGCCCGCGCCGCTGGAGGCGCAGGAGGCATCGTACTTGGCGGCGTCGGCGAGGATGGCCAGCTTGCGGATGGTTTCCATTGAGGAAACCTACGGACAGGCGGTCTCATTGGATGAGACCGCCCCTTAACCCTTCAGGATTCCGCCGGGCATGGCCCGGCGCTACCGTCGGGAACGGGCAGCGCCCGGCGGTTCCGGTACCGCCGGGCCATGCCCGGCGTCCGTGTGGCTCAGAAGCCGTGGGTGATGCTGGTCTGGGTGGGCGAGGAGAAATCCGCGTACGGATCGTGCTCGCCGCTGCCGCCCTCGGACAGGCGGAACTTCAGGGCCAGGCCGTCGCGCGAGTCGGCCGCGCGCAGCGCTTCCTCCTGCTCGATCACCCCGGCCTTGGCCAGGCGGAACAGGCACTGGTCGAAGCTTTCCATGCCTTCCTCCAGCGAGGATTCCATCGCCGCCTTGATCTCGTGCACCTGGCCGCGGCGCAGCAGGTCGCGGATCATCGGCGTGTTGATCAGCACCTCGGTGGCCGGCAGGCGACGGCCCTCCTTGTTCTTCACCAGGCGCTGGCTGATCACCGCACGCAGGTTCAGCGCCAGGTTCATCAGGACGTTCTTGTGCGCGCTTTCCGGGAAGAAGTTGAGGATGCGCTCGATGGTCTGGTCGGCGTTGTTGGAGTGCAGGGTGGCCAGGCACAGGTGGCCGGTCTCGGCGAAGGCGATGGCCGCCTCCATCGTCTCGGCATCCAGGATCTCGCCGATCAGGATCACGTCCGGCGCCTCACGCATCGCGTTCTTCAGCGCGTTGTGGAAGGCATGGGTGTCCAGGCCGACCTCGCGCTGGTTGACGATCGACATCTTGTGCTTGTGCAGGTACTCGATCGGGTCCTCGATGGTGAGGATATGTCCGGTGGTCGTACTGTTGCGGTGGTCGATCATCGACGCCAGCGAAGTGGACTTGCCCGAGCCGGTGGACCCCACCACCAGCACCAGCCCACGCGGAGTCATGATGACGTCCTTCAGCACCTGCGGCAGGTTGAGCTCTTCGATGCTCGGAATCCTGCTGCGGATGGCGCGGATGACCATGCCGACCTCGCCCCGCTGCTTGAACACATTGACACGGAAGCGCCCGGCATCGGCCAGGGCGATGGCCATGTTGAGTTCCAGCTCGCGCTCGAACTGGGGCACCTGGCCCTCGTCCATCAGCGAATAGGCGATTTTCTTGACCATGCCCGGCGGCAGCCCGGTGTTGCCGAGCGGATACAGCTTGCCCTCGATCTTGATGTAGACCGGCGCGCCGGTGGTCAAGAACATGTCCGAAGCGTTCTTTTCGGTCATCAGCTTCAGGAAGTAGCCGATATCCATTGCGAATTTTCCCCAACGAAACTGCCGGCGCCCGTTGCAAGCACGGTGTCGGCTTGACGACAATGGCCGTGAACCGACAACCGGTACGGCCTCCCCAATGAAACGACTTAGCTTCGCACGAATGCGCCACAGCCTGTATGTGATGGCGTTTGCATTCGCACTCTCTGCTCCCGTCTGGGCGCAGGATGGCGCACAGGAACTGGCCCAGGCCCGGCAGGCGGTGGACAAGGCCACCCAGGCCGATGCCGACCAGTACGCCCCGGACCTGATCAGCCTGGCCCGCCAGGGCCTGGAGCAGGCCCAGCGCGCCGCTGGCGACCGCCGCGAGCGCAAGAATGCCCCGGCACTGGCCCTGCGCGCCGCTGCCGACGCCGACCTGGCCCGTGCCCGCAGCGAGGAAGCCACCGCCACGGCCCAGCTGCAGCTGCGCCGCAACGAGGTCAACCAGCTGCAGCGTCAGCTGTCGACCGGGGAGGACCGCCGATGAAGTCGATCTCCGCCCTGGCCCTGGCCACCGCGCTGGCCCTGCCGGCCCTGGCTGTCGCCGCCGACAACCCGATGGTCGGGCAGCTGAGCCAGCGCCTGATGAACATCCAGGCCAATCCCGACACTGCTGAGCTGGCCGCCTTCGAGCGCATGCAGGCCCAGCAGGCCATCGCCACCCTGGACAAGGCCAAGCGCCGCGACCAGGAACTGGCCACCTACCTGGCCGAGCGCCGGGTCGAGATTGCCGAAACCAGCGTGCGCGCCGCCCTGGCCGCCCGCGAGGTCGACCGCCTGGACCGCACCCGCAGCGACCTGCTGATCGAAGCCAGCCGCCGCGACGCCGCCCGTGCCCGCCAGGAAGCCGAACAGCTGCGCATGCAGGCGCAGATGCAGGCCGAGGAGGCCGAGCGCCTGCGCCAGGCCGCCGAAGCCGAGACCCTGGCCCGCCAGGACGCCGAGAACGCCCTGACCAGCGTGGCCGGCAAGCAGCAGCAGCGCCTCAGCTCGGCCCAGCAGAACGCCGCCAAGCTGGCCCGCGAGGAAGCCGAGCTGGTGTCCGGGCAGAAGCTGCCGGGCTCGAAGTTCGACGCCCGCGGCGAGGTCTTCACCCTCGGTGGCGATGCCTTCGGTGCCGGTGCGGCCAGCCTGTCCGGCGGTGCGAAGAACCAGGCCAAGGCCCTGGCCGAGTACCTGAACATCGGCAAGAAGGGCCGGGTCCGCATCGAGGCCTATGACAGCGCCAATGGCGTCGGCCAGAAGCGTGCCGAAGCCCTGCGTGATGCGCTGGTCTCAGCCGGTGTCGCCAGCAGCCGGATCCAGGTCAGCGGCAAGAAGGCAGCGTCCACCAAGGCCCGCTCGGCCGAGGTCATCGTCGCCCCGTAATTGCTTGAATTCGTTTGTTTTTCGTTGCATTGAGCATTCAGCCTGAACCCCGCCCCGGCGGGGTTCGGTCTTTTTGTCGCGGGGGTCTTGTACCCGGCCCGGAGCAGGCGTAGGGTCAATCGTCCGGGACGCAATGCCGCGGACCGGACGATGGGAGGGCCGGGCCGATGAAAGCAGGGCGCGAACCGCAGCAGACCGACGTGCGCAGGCCAGTGCCGCAGGTCGTTGTGGGCACCCATGTGGCAATCGACCGGCGCTCCTCCATGAACAACGCCCCGTGCCTTGCGGCCGGGGCGTTCGTGTATCTGTCGAAGGAGGTCCATCATGTTTGAAGATCAGCCCCAGAGCGAGATCGACGCCCGTCGCGCGCGTGATCCGGAGTTCCGGGCACTCCATGACCAGCACCGCAAGTTGAACAAGAAGTGCATGGACGCGGAGTTGGGTGTACTCCCGATCGATGATGTCACCCTGGGTCGCATGAAGCGCGAGAAGCTGCTGGCCAAGCAACGCCTTCTGCGTATGTACGAAACACCGCTCGCAACGACGTCCCCCACGCACTGACGCTCCGGTCGCGCCGGGAACGGCGTGACCCGGCCAACGATGGCCCCGCGGTTGCCGGCAACGGCGGCCGCGCCAAGGCACCACAGGCGGTGGTGCCTTGGCTCGCAGGCAACGGCCTGCACCCGTGCATGACTTCAGTCCACCGATGCGGGCGGTACTGGTCTCCTCGTCGATCCGGGGCCGTCCGCATCCCCTTGGGCCGCCAGCCGGGCGCTCATTGCCCTAGTGGGTGCAGACCGCGCCCTGTTGCGGCCGACCGCACCCGGGTGGGTGCCGACCGCACCCTGTTGGGGCCGACCGCGCCCTGGTGGGTGCCGACCGCGCCCTGGTGGGTGCCGACCGTTGGTCGGCACGCCAGCGGCTCCTGACTTTCGCGACCATCCGGCGGATAATCATCTGTCCGGCCCAGCGTGGCGCGAAGCGAAGTTTCCGAATGCCCATCCATTCCTCCGTCCTCGAACTCATCGGCCAGACCCCCATCGTCAAGGCCCAGCGCCTGGATACCGGTGTCTGCGAGCTCTACCTGAAGCTCGAGAACGCCAACCCGGGCGGATCGATCAAGGACCGCATCGGTCTGTCGATGATCGAAGCAGCGGAACAGCGCGGCGACCTCAAGCCCGGCGCGACCCTGGTCGAAGGCACTGCCGGCAATACCGGCCTGGGCCTGGCACTGGTGGCGCAGCAGAAGGGCTACAAGCTGATCCTGGTCGTGCCCGACAAGATGAGCCGCGAAAAAATCTTCAACCTGAAGGCGATGGGCGCCGAAGTGCGCCTGACCCGTTCGGACGTGGCCAAGGGCCACCCGGAGTACTACCAGGACCTGGCCAAGACCATTGCCGACCAGACCCCGGGCGCGTACTTCATCAACCAGTTCGGCAACCCGGACAACCCGGCCGCGCACGAATTCGGCACCGGCCCGGAAATCCTCGAGCAGATGGGCGGTGACCTCGACGCCATCGTGTTCGGCTGTGGCAGCTCGGGCACCATGACCGGCCTGTCGCGCGCCTTCGCCACGCTGTCGCCGAAGACCGAGCTGGTGCTGGCCGATCCGGTCGGCTCGATCCTGGCCGAGTACATCAACGACGGCAACCTGAACGACAAGTCGGGCAGCTGGCTGGTGGAAGGCATCGGCGAGGACTTCCTGCCGTCGATCTCCGACTTCAGCCGCGTCAAGAAGGCGTATGCCATCACCGATGCCGAGAGCTTCCACACCGCCCGCGAGCTGCTGGGCAAGGAAGGCATCCTTGGTGGTTCGTCCACCGGCACCCTGCTGGCAGCGGCCCTGAAGTACTGCAAGGAACAGACCACGCCGAAGAAGGTGCTGGTGCTGGTGTGCGACACCGGCAACAAGTACCTGTCGAAGATGTACAACGACTACTGGATGCTGGACAACGGCTTCCTGGAACGCCCGCAGCACGGCGATCTGCGCGACCTGATCCTGCGCCCCTACGGCCAGCGCGACACTGTC
>DOKO01000246.1 GCA_003510825.1 Stenotrophomonas sp. | reverse complement strand
CGGCGTGGCCTTCACCGGCTCCACCGACACCGCCCGTGCGATCAACCGCGCGATGGCCGCGCGTGATGCCGCCATCGGTGTGCTGATCGCCGAAACCGGCGGCCAGAACGCCTTCATCGCCGACTCCTCGGCGCTGCCGGAACAGCTGGTCAAGGACGCGATCGGTTCGGCCTTCACCTCCGCCGGCCAGCGCTGCTCGGCCGCGCGCGTGCTGTTCGTGCAGGACGACATCGCCGACAAGGTGATGACCATGCTGGCCGGTGCGATGAAGGAACTGAAGGTCGGCAACCCCGGCCTGCTGTCCACCGACGTCGGCCCGGTGATCGACGCCGATGCACTGAAGATCCTGCAGGACCATGCCGAGCGCATGGACCGCGAAGCGCGCCTGATCGCTGCTGCCGAACTGTCCACCGAGGCCGCCAACGGCACCTTCTTCGCACCGCGTGCGTATGAACTGAAGGACCTGGCCCAGCTGCAGAAGGAAGTGTTCGGTCCGGTGCTGCACGTCATCCGCTGGAAGGGCGACCAGCTCGACGCGGTGATCGACCAGATCAACGCCACCGGCTACGGCCTGACTCTGGGCGTGCATTCGCGCATCGACGAGACCGTCGATCGCATCAGCAACGGCGTCCACGTCGGCAACGTCTACGTCAACCGCAACCAGATCGGTGCAGTGGTCGGCGTGCAGCCGTTCGGCGGCCAGGGCCTGTCCGGCACCGGCCCGAAGGCCGGCGGCCCGCACTACCTGCTGCGCTTCGCCACCGAAAAGACGGTGACGGTGAACACCACCGCCGCCGGTGGCAACGCCTCGCTGCTGACCCTGGGCGACTGAAACACCCCTCCCCTTCCACGGGTGTGATGGATGCACGAAAAACCCCGCGAAAGCGGGGTTTTTTTTTGTTTTCACGCCACCGCGCTGAAGCGGCTGTCCGCGCGCGCGGCCAGCGCCTCCTGCACCCGCGCGATGCGTGTTTCCAGATCGCCTTCCAGCAGCACGAACGGCAGCCCCCGCGCCTGCAGCTCCTGCAGGTACCAGGCATGCTGCTGCGCGCGGAAGGCCTCGCCCACCCGCGTGCCATCCTGATCGAAGGCGATGTCCGGGGCACACAGGAACAGCAGGTCATACGGCCGCAATGCAGCCTGCAGCAGCGCGTCCGGTGCGCTGCCGAACATCCAGCCGCTGTAGCCCAGGGTCACCAGTGGCGTGGTATCGCAGAACAGCCAGCGCTGCGCCGTCAGCGCCGCCGCATCCTCACGCCGGGCCTGCTCCTCGGCGATGCGCAGCAGGTCCGGTTCGCGCAGGTCACCGCCCTGCAGTTCCCACAGCGTGCGCCCGTACTCCGCGACCCACGTCGTGCCCATGCGCTCGGCCAGCACGCGTGCCAGCGTGGTCTTGCCGGTGGATTCGCCGCCGATGAAGGCCACGCGCTGCACGTACGCCGCATACACCTGCGGCGACAGGCTGTGGCGATGCGCATGCGGATCGGCACGCAGCTGGGTGCCGCTGGCCTGGCCGACATCGAGGCTGCGCGCCAGGCGCTGGTGCTGCACCGGTGCGTTGAAGTGCGCGGCCAGCACTGCGGCAAAACCATCGCCGTAGTCCTCGCCGGTGAACACCGCCTGCACCGGCCCACCGAACAGCTGCAGGCACAGCCAGGCCGTGAAATCGCGCTGCACCTGCTCGCTGTCGCTGTCGCGCGGCAGCGCGCGCGGGGCCAGCCCATGCTGCTTGCACAGCGCCGCCAGGCGCGTATCGTCCAGCACCGCCACCGTCGCCTGTGGAAAGCGCGCCCGCAGCCAGCGTTCGCGGCGGGCAGCGCTGTAGCCGGGGAAGCCCGGCTGCGACCAGCCGATCACCAGCAGCTGCCGGCAGCGCGCGGCGGCGAAGTCGATCAGGCGCTCGTGGCCGCGGTGCAGCGGGCAGAACTTGCCCACCACCAGGCCGCGTTCGACCCGCTCAGGCAGCGGCATCGGCGGTCTTTGCCTCGGCACGCATCAGCGTGCGCCAGTGGCGCAGCGCCACCAGCGCGTTGATCCAGTAGCCGATGTACAGGAACGAGGTCAGGTGCAGGCCGCGGCTGTAGTACAGCGGCACGGCGATGGTGTTGACCAGCAGCCACACCCACCACGATTCCAGCTTGCGCCGCATCATCAGGATCTGCGCGATCACGCTCAGCACCAGCACTGCCGAATCGATGTAGGGCGCGTAGGCGTGGGTGAAGCGGGTCAGCATCCAGCCGTAGGCGAAGGTCGCCACCACCGCCAGCGGCAGCAGCCAGGCCCACGCCCGCGGGCGCACCGGGGTGATCGGCAGGGGCGCGCCATGGTCGCCGCGCAGCCACTGCCACCAGCCCAGCACGCTGATGGCGATGAAGAAGAACTGCAGGACCATGTCCGCAAACAGGTGCGAACGCTCGAACACCGCCGCGAACAGCGCGCAGCCGACGATGCCCAGCCACCAAGTGTGCACGTTGTTGCGGCCGGCCAGCAGGATCGAGCCGGCGACGGCGATGTTGGCAGCCAGCTCCAGCTGGAAGTTCGGATCGGACAGGTTCATGGCGCCATTGTCGTTGATCCGCGCGCCGAACGTGGATGGCCTTACACCCGGGCCAAAAACGCCTCGACCTCCCCCGCCTCGCACTTCCACTCGGCATACACGCCCACCAACTGGCATTGCGGGCACCGGCAACCGATGTACAGCCAGCGCACATCGCGCGAGCCGGGGTACAGCGCCACGCCACAGTGGATGGCCAGGGCCTCGCTGCCACACAGGCATTCATGGGCTTCAGGGTCCGCCTCGTCGGCATACTCCGCGCTGTCGCCCATCAGGTGCGCATTGCCGCAGGCCACGCAGTCACGCCGCGCAACGCCCGCTTCTTCGTCATCGAACAACCGGAACAGCGTCGATCCGCAGGCGCAGACCGCAGCCCGGTAGTCGGTCGCGGGGTATCCGTTGCGTTCACTGAAGCTCTGGATGACCGCACGGATATCGTCGTCCCCGCTGCCATACCAGTGTTTGCCTTTGCGTGTGAGCGTCATCGTTTCCTCCGCCAGAATCCGTCCTGAGTGTGTACCCGTCGGTAGATCCACGCCATGCGTGGAGGGCGTCTACCCACAAAAAGAAAGCCCCGCTTGCGCGGGGCCCTCCTCGTACTGCTTCAGGCCTGGGCCTGGATCAGAACTTGTACTGCATCGAAGCAGCCAGCACGTCGCCGCTCACCTTGTACTTGCCGGTCACGGTGTTGGCGGTGGCCGAGGTCGAGGTGATGTTCGGGTCCTTGGTGAACAGGTGGGTGTAGCCCACGCTGTATTCCATCTTCTCCGACGGCGCGTAGGTCAGGCCCAGCGACAGCCACTTGCGGGTGGTGTCCGGCACGCGCACGTCACGGTGGGCGTCGGTGGTCGGGGTCTGGTCATACGCCACACCGCCACGCAGGGTCAGCTGGTCGTTCAGGCGGTACTCGGTACCGATCGACGCGAAGGTGGTGTCGCGGTAGTTGAACGGCAGCACGCTGTCCGGCTGGTTGGAGTCATAGTCGACGGTGACCTGGTCGAACTTGCTCCACGCAGTGCGCGAAACGTCGGCCATGATCTTCCACTGGTCGTTCACGCGGTGGCTGACGCTGACCGTGGCGCTGGCCGGCAGGGTGATGGTAGCGCGACCGTTGCTGTCGACGAAGGTGCCCGGGGCAGCCTGTGCCAGGAACGCGGCAGCAGCCGGGGTCATGGTGAAGTTGGCCTTGCCGTCGGTGATCTTGTGTTCGACTTCCGAGCGGTAGCTGAAGGCGATGTTGGTGCCTTCCACCGGACTGACGGTCATGCCCAGGGTGTAACCCATGGACACTTCGTCACCCTTGATGCGCAGGTAGCCATCGGCCGAACCCGGCGAGAAGCCGAGCTGGGCGGCCTGGGCAGCTGCCTGGCGGGCAGCGGCAGCGGCCTGCGCCGGGGTGCCACCGGCAGCCAGCACGGCGGCCGAAGCGCGCTGCTGGGCGCTGGCGTTGATGGCGGTACCGGCATCGACGGCGCTGGTCAGGTCGACGTTCAGGCGCTCGGCGAACACGCCGACACCGAACGACAGGTACGGGTTGACGTCATAGGAGAACGCCACGCCCAGGTCGATCGCCTTCAGGTCGGTCTTGACGCCGTTGTAGCGGCCGACCCAGTCGGTGTCGTACTCGGTCTTGAAGCCGAACGGCACGGTCAGCGAGGCACCGAAGTGCATGTTGTCGTTCGCGCCGAACGGGACGTGGAAGTACGCCGCCGGGACCGGGGCGATCATGCCGGCGTCGCCGCCGTTGCCGCCGGAAATCGGGGCGCCGTTGGCATACTTGCCTTCGCCGCGGAACTTGGCGCCGAAGCTGATGGCGCTGACGTCACCCTGGAACTGGGTGCCGTCGAGCAGGCGCATCGAGGCCGGGTTGGTGGCGACCACCGAGGCATCGCCTTCGGCGGAGGTGGAGCCGGCGAACGCACGGCCCAGGCCCTTGGCGCTGTTTTCCTTCAGCTGGAAGGCAGCGGCGTTGGCATCAGCGGCGGCCAGCGCACCGGCAACGCCGACGGCCAGCAGGGTCAGTCGGGCAATGGTGGAAGCAGTTTGCATCGTGTTCTCTCTCCGGTAAGCGGTGATGGTGCTCTGAGTGCGCCTGCGCCTACCGGACCCGCAAAGGCCCGCCAGAACGCGCCGGATTCCCCTCCCGACATACGACGCCGTATGCGAGTATTACCCAGAGCCGTTAATGAAACAATAACAGCAGCGGCCGTATTCGATGCGCGAAAACTGAACAGGCGCCTCGCCCGCGCAAAGCCCCGGCACGCTAGGCTAGCGGCCATGTTCGTGTCTCTCCCCTCCCGCAAGAAGGCCACGCTGCGCTGGGCTACACCCGTGCTGTTTGCGGCATTGTGGCTGGCATTCCTGTGGTCGATCTCGCGTCCGGGCGACGCCCGCAACAGCCTCTGGCTGGACTGGGGCGCGCTGTCGACCGGCCTGACCCAGCCCCAGGATTGGTGGGCGACCCTGCAGGACGGCAGCGTGCTGCGGTTGTTCACCGCCCTGTTCCTGCACGCGGACTGGTCGCACCTGCTGGGCAACCTGGTGTTCCTGCTGATCTTCGGCCTGCCTGCCGAGCGCGTGCTGGGGCCGTGGCGGCTGATGCTGCTGTTCCTGGTCGGCGGCGCGGTGTCCAACCTGGTGGCGATCTACACCATGGGCAGCCCGGACCAGATCATCATCGGCGCCAGCGGCGCGGTGTCGGCGATGATCGGCGCCTACCTGGCGCTGTTCCCGGCCGCGCGCCTGGGCGTGGTCATCCCGCTGGGCCTGTTCCTGGAATTCGTGCGTGCCCCGGCCTATCTGCTGATCGGCGTCTGGGCCGCACTGCAGGTGGTGTTCGCCCACATCGGCCCGAGCTTCGGCATGGTGGCCTGGTGGGCGCACATCGGCGGCTTCGTGTTCGGCCTGCTGTACGGCGTGTACGTGCGCGCGGCCATCGCCCGCAAGCTGCGCAAGCGCCACGGGTTCTAAGCACCTGAAACGCAGTCGAGCTTGCTCGACTGCAGCGCGTCGCCGGGCGTGGCCCGGCGCTACCTCAGGGCTTGGCCGGGGTTTCGGCCGGCTTGGCCGCGGGCTTCGGTTCGGGCTTGGGCTCTACCTTCGCATCGGGCTTCGCCTCAGGCTTGGCGGCCGCGGCCTTCGTTGCCTTCTCGGCATCGGCCTTGGCCGCTTCGGCCTTCAGGCGCGTGGCCACCGAACCCGGGTTCTTCAGTTCGGCCAGGGCATCGTTGATCGGGCCGTCGCCCGGCAGCACCGCACCGGCGCGGTAGCCCTCGGTACCTTCGTCGTCACCGCGCAGGTGGCCCGGCAGGGTCGCCTCGCTGTAGTCGCTCAGGCTGGCCGGCAGTGCATCTTCTTCCGGCGTCGGCGCCGGCTTCAGTTCCACGTCGGGCACGATGCCGGTGGCCTGGATCGACTTTCCGCTGGGCGTGTAATAGCGCGCGGTGGTCAGCTTGACCGAATCGCCGTTGTCCAGCGGCAGCACGGTCTGCACCGAGCCCTTGCCGAAGGTCCGGCTGCCGACCACGCGCGCACGCTTGTTGTCGCGCAGCGCACCGGCCAGCACTTCGGACGCACTGGCCGAACCGGCGTCGGCCAGCACCACCACCGGCGCGCCCTTCAGCAGGTCGCCCGGCGTCGCATCGAAGCGTGCATCGCTGATGCTGATGCGGCCGCGGGTGCTGACGATGTTGCCCTTGTCGAGCAGGTCATCGGCCACCTGCACCGCGGCGGTCAGCAGGCCACCCGGGTTGCTGCGCAGATCCAGCACCAGGCCCTTGAGCTGGCCACCGGCCTGCTTCTGCAGCTGCTGCACGTGCTTCTGGAAATCAGAACCGGTATCGGCCTGGAACGTGCTCAGGCGGATGTAGCCATAGCCCGGTTCGAGCATGCGGCTCTTCACGCTGGTCACGCGGATGGTCTGCCGGGTCAGGCTGACATCGAACGGCTTGGGCTTGCCGTCGCGCACGATGGTCAGGACCACCTTGCTGCCGGCCGGGCCACGCAGCGGCTCGCTGGCATCGATGGCACTGATCGGCTTGCCGTCGATGGCGATGATCAGGTCACCGGCGAGGATGCCGGCCTTGGCCGCCGGCGTGTCGTCGATCGGCGAGATGACCTTCATGCTGGCGTTGTCGGGCTGCTGCTGCAGCTCCACCCCGATGCCTTCGTAGGCACCGTTGGCCTGCTCGTCGAAGGCCTCGGCATCTTCCTTGTTGAAGTAGGTGCTGTGCGGGTCGAGATCCAGCAGCAGGCCGCGCACGGCCGACTGCATCAGCTTGTTGTCATCGACCGGATCGACGTAGGCCGCGCGGACCGCGTTGTAGACCGAGACGAAACGACGGATGTCTTCCAGCGGCACCTTCGAGGTCACCGCCTCCTCGTTGCTCGCTGCCTGGCCGGAGGTATCGGTGGCGGCCGGCGCAGTCTGCTGCGCCCAGGACAGCGCTGGCATCAGGGCCAGCAAGAGGGTGGCGGTACGGGCTGCGCGCATGGATCACTCCTGTCGACGGTGGCATCGTGCCCAAGGCACATGCCCCGATTATGCGCGAAGCGTGGCTAAATTCCCGTTGAATCCGGCCCGTTCGCAGCAGCGTCGATTCAGCGCCGCTGCAGCCAGCTGTCCGGGTTGACCGGTTGCCCGCCGCGGCGCAGCTCGAAGTACAGCGCGGTCACGCCCTGTCCACCGGAATTGCCGACCTTGGCCACGGCGTCGCCACGGCTCACGCGCGCGCCGGCATCCTTCAGCAGGGTGTCGTTGTGTGCGTACAGGCTCATGTAGCCGTTGCCGTGGTCGACGATCAGGATCATCCCGTAGCCGGTCATCCAGTCGGAGAACACCACGGTGCCATCGGC
>DOKO01000094.1:2115-2574 GCA_003510825.1 Stenotrophomonas sp. | reverse complement strand
AGGCGCAGCCGATCCACTCGACCGGCCCCGCCCAGGTGACGCCGGCACCGGCCACGCGTGCCGCCGACAAGGTCTATGACCGCAACGGCCGCATCGTGCCCGGGGTGAGGCCGGCCGGCCCCAACCGCGTGTTCGATTCGCGCACCGGCCGCTACTACGACAGCGTGCCGGCCGGCGACGGCCAGCAGGTCAAACCGTGAAGTCCGTTGCGGCGGGCCTGAACCCAGGAAAACAACGCCCTGCCGATCACTGATTTTTCGCCTGCGATTAACCGCGCCGGGACCACCGTGGCCCTGCACCGGCAACCGCCGTTGCATGTCCTTCGTCCACTGGATCGCGATCATGAAAAACCAGCAGAACCGTCATCCCGGCAAGGAGCAGCAGGGCCAGAGCCGCAGCCCGCAGCAGCAACAGCAGCAGATGGATGCGCAGCAGCCGCAGAAGGGCGGCAAGCAGCAG
>DOKO01000094.1:0-1943 GCA_003510825.1 Stenotrophomonas sp. | reverse complement strand
GGGGTCGGATCCCGCAACGCGGGCTCTAACCCTCACTTGCACCCGGGGTCGGATCCCGCAACGCGGGCTCTGACCCCATCCCGGCCCAGGCACTCAATCCGCAATCGGCAGCGCCCAGGTCTCCTTCACTTCTTCCATCACGATGTAGCTCTTCGATTCACGCACATGCGGCAGGGTCAGCAGGGTGCTGCCCAGCAGCTTGCGGTAGCTGGCCATTTCGCTGATGCGCGCCTTCAGCAGGTAATCGAAGTCACCCGAGACCAGGTGGCACTCCAGCACGTTGGGCAGCTTCAGCGCCGCACGGCGGAATTCCTCGAAGATGTCGCCGGACTTGTAGGCCAGGCTGATTTCCACGAACACCAGCAGGCTGGCCTTCAGCGCCGCCGGGTCGAGGTGCGCGTGGTAGCCGGTGATGACCCCTTCGCGCTCCAGCCGGCGCACGCGCTCGGTGCAGGGTGTGGTCGACAGGCCGACCCGTTCACCCAGCTCGGTGAAGGAAATACGGCCCTCGGCCTGCAGGATGCGCAGGATCTTGCGGTCGATCTTGTCCAGCTCGCGCGGGCGTGTGGCCATGGCCGTCAACCTCCGGGGGTGAATCACAGGAAAACATCCTGCCTGTGATCTCCAAATCAGGCAAATCGTCTAGGAACGGAAGAATATACTTCCCCGATTATGCTCCCGGCGTGCTCAAACGCAGGGAATCATCGGGTTGGAGAGTTCCCATGCGAGTCCTCGTTCTCGGCAGCGGCGTGATCGGCACCACCAGTGCCTGGTACCTGCGGCAGGCCGGCTTTGAAGTCACGGTCATCGACCGCCAGCCCGGCCCCGCGCTGGAGACCAGTTTTGCCAACGCCGGCCAGCTGTCGTTCGGCTACACCTCGCCGTGGGCCGCCCCGGGCGTGCCGAAGAAGGCGATCGGCTGGCTGTTCGAAAAGCATGCGCCGCTGGCGATCAAGCCGGGCATGGACCTGGCCCAGTACCGCTGGCTGTGGCAGATGCTGCGCAACTGCACCCACGAGCGCTACGCCATCAACAAGGCGCGCATGGTGCGCATGTCCGAATACAGCCGGGACTGCCTGAACGAGCTGCGCGCGCAGATCGGCATCGAGTTCGAAGGCCGCGACCTGGGCACCACCCAGCTGTTCCGTACCCAGCAGCAGCTGGACGCCTCGGCGCAGGACATCGAGATCCTGGCCCAGTACGGCGTGCCGTACGAAGTGCTGGACCGCGCCGGCATCATCCAGGCCGAACCGGCCCTGGCCCATGTCGATGGCCTGGTGGGCGCGCTGCGCCTGCCGCGTGACCAGACCGGCGATTGCCAGCTGTTCACCCGCCGCCTGGCGCAGATGGCGGCCGACGCCGGCGTCGAGTTCCGCTACGACCAGGACATCAGCGGCCTGGAGTTCGATGGCGACCGCATCACCGGCGTGCGCATCGGCGGCCGGCTGGAAACCGCCGACCGCTTCGTGGTCGCGCTGGGCAGCTATTCGCCGCAGATGGTGGCACCGCTGGGCATGCGCCTGCCGGTGTACCCGCTGAAGGGCTATTCGCTGACCCTGCCGATCACCGACCCGGCGATGGCGCCGACCTCGACCATCCTGGACGAGAGCTACAAGGTGGCCGTCACCCGCTTCGACAACCGCATCCGCGTGGGCGGCATGGCCGAAGTGGCCGGTTTCGACCTGTCGCTGTCGCAGCGCCGCCGCGAGACCCTGGAACTGGTGGTGCGCGACCTGTACCCGAAGGGCGGCGACCTGGCCAAGGCCGATTTCTGGACCGGCCTGCGCCCGGCCACCCCGGACGGCACGCCGGTCATCGGCGCCACCCCGTTCCGCAACCTGTATGTCAACACCGGCCACGGCACCCTGGGCTGGACCATGGCCTGCGGCTCGGGCCGCTATCTGGCCGACCTGATGAGCGCGCGCCAGCCGCAGATCAGCACC
>DOKO01000281.1:3460-6991 GCA_003510825.1 Stenotrophomonas sp. | reverse complement strand
CGCACGCCACGCTGCAGCACCTTGCCGATGTCTTCCGGGGCGATGCCCGGGCCATCGTCGTCCACCGCCAGCAGCAGGCCGGCGCGGCGCGCGTTCGGTGCCGGCAGCGGCTGCGCGGTCAGCAGCACGCGGCGCTTGGCCCACTTGAAGGCGTTCTCCAGCAGGTTGCCCAGCAGTTCCTGCAGGTCGCCCGGTTCACCGTGGAAACGCGCGGCCGGGTCGATGTCGAATTCGCAGAGCACGCCCTTCGACGCGTAGACCTTCTCCAGGCCACGCACGATTTCCTCGGCGTTGGATTCCACCGGCAGCGGCGCCGAGAACAGCTTGTGGCCCGACGAGGCGGCGCGCGCCAGCTGGTAGGACACCAGGTTGTTCATGCGCTGCAGCTGTACGTCCAGCTCCTCGCGCAGGGCACCATCGCCCGCACCGCTGTCCATCTGCGTGCGCAGCACGGCGATCGGCGTCTTCAGGCTGTGCGCCAGGTCGGCCAGGGTGTTGCGCTGGCGCTCGAGGTTCTCGCGCTCGCTCTCGATGAAGGCGTTGATGCTGTCGGTCAGCGGCTCCAGCTCGCGCGGGTGGCGCTCGCTCATGCGCTCGGTTTCGCCGCGCTGCACCTTGGTCAGCTCGGTGATGACCCGGCGCAACGGGCGCAGACTCCACTGCAGGATGACCGTCTGCAGCAGCAGCAGGATCAGGCCGATGCCGCCCAGGTAGAACCAGACCCGGCTGCGGAACACGCGCAGCTGCGCGCCCAGCGCGCGCGAGTCTTCCATCACGTAGATGGTGTACGGGAATTCAGTGGCGGGGTCGGCGTCGGCATCCCACACCAGGCCCAGGCCGTAGCGGTACACCGAGCCCTGGCTGCCGTCGATCTGGATCATCGGCAGCGGGCCTTCGAACACTTCCTGGCGCGGGGCCAGCAGGCCGCCGCCCACGGTGGGCAGCATCGGGCCTTCGGCGGACATTGAATTGCCCTTGCCGTCCGGCATCACCACCTGCAGGTACAGGCCACTGCCTGGCACGTCGAAGCGCGGATCCGGCGGCTGCTCGCGGATGTACAGCGAGCGGTCGCGGGTGAAGTCGATGCCGGCCGCGTAGGCCGTGGCGTAGTTCTTCAGGCGCTCACGCAGGTTCGCCTTCGCCGTGTCGGCGAAGGCGGCATCGAGCGCGTAACCGGCCAGGGCCAGGAACGCGACCAGACCCACGGACGCGGCGAACAGCTGGCGCGCCTGCAGTGAGCGCGGCCGCCAGCGTCGGAAGAACCACAGACGGCCGGACATCGTTTATCGCCTTGTGGAAGGCTCAGCCCTCGTTGCGCGGGATCGCGAAACGGTAGCCGCGGCCACGCACGGTCTCGATCGGCTTCAGTTCGCCGTCCGGGTCCAGCTTCTTGCGCAGGCGGCCGATGAAGACTTCCAGCACGTTCGAGTCGCGGTCGAAATCCTGCTGGTAGATGTGCTCGGTGAGGTCGGCCTTGGAGACCAGTTCACCGGCATGCATCATCAGGTATTCCAGCACCTTGTACTCGTAGCTGGTCAGATCGACATTGCTGCCGGTGACACTGACCGTCTGTGCTGCCAGGTCCAGGGCAACCGGACCGCATTCCAGGGTCGGCTTGCTCCAGCCGGCGGCGCGGCGCAATAGCGCGTTGACGCGGGCCAGCAGCTCTTCCACATGGAACGGCTTGACCAGGTAATCGTCGGCGCCCTGCTTGAGGCCCTCGACCTTGTCCTGCCAGCTCGAACGCGCGGTCAGGATCAGCACCGGGAACTTCTTGCCCTCGTCGCGCAGGGCCTTGATCAGCTCCATGCCCGACATCTTGGGCAGGCCCAGGTCGATGATGCCGACGTCGAACGGCACTTCGCGGCCCATATAGAGGCCTTCCTCGCCGTCCTGTGCAGCATCGACGGCAAAACCTTCGCGCTTGAGCCGGGCTGCCAGGGTCTCACGCAGCGGGGCTTCGTCTTCGACCAGAAGGATACGCATGAACTCTCCCTAGTGTCCTGGGTGTGGCCCGGAGGCCTGTGGGTACGGTGTATTACGGCAACTATCCCTGTTCAGGGGTTATCGCCGCGTAGTGATGACATATCCGACCGCGGCGTGCGCGGCTGTGAACGTGCCGGGGCGGGGTCGTCCATGTAGCGGACCCGGCCCCGGTCATCCATGTACTTGACCCGGTTGATGTCCCGGCCATCGAACGGCACGCGCTCGGCACCCAGGATGTGACCACCGGTGGAGCGCTGCACCCGGCGCACGGCATCGGACAGCGAACGGTCGTCGCCACGGCCACCACGATCCATCATTTCCGCGCGCATGGCCGCACGCGGCTCGCCGCCACCACCGCGCGGTGGCTGCTGGGCCATCGCTGCAGAAAGGGGGGCAGCCGCCAGGACCACGCAGGTGGCCAGGGCAATGCGGCGGTGGAAGGGAGCGGAAGACATCGATGCGATCCTAGCCGAGCACGGCGATTCGTTCAAAAGTCGTAAATCCGGAGCGCCGGATACGGGACCCGGCCTTTACATTTCCTTTGCAAATGATTGGTTTGGCGCGGTGAATCCGATCTGAACTTTTCCGGGTGCCCTCCGGCGTCGTTCATCTAAGTGAACATTCGGGACGAATCCACGGGCCTTGTCAAGTCAGGAATGTGACTGAAATCACGCGGCGGCGCGATCGGCCTCGCGCTCAGTGACCGCCAGCGCCTGCTCGATCAGCGCCCAGTCGGCGCCGGGGCGGTGTGCACCCTCGCTCAGCACCTGGCGGAACGCGCGACCGCCCGGCTGGCCGTGGAACAGGCCCAGCAGGTGGCGGGTGATGTGCTTCAGGGCCAGGCCCTCGCCCAGGCGGGCCTCGATGTAGGGGCGCATCGCGCGCAGCAGTTCGCCACGCGGGCGCAGCGTGGCGCCGGTGTGCAGCGCCTCCAGCTGATGCAGCAGATAGGGGTCGTGGTACGCGGCACGGCCGAGCATGACGCCATCCACATGCGCGGCCTGGGCCTGCACGGCCTCCACCGTGGCCAGGCCACCGTTGATGACCACCGGCAGCGCCGGGCGCGCCTGCTTCAGGCGGTAGGCCCAGTCGTACTTCAGCGGCGGAACCTCGCGGTTCTCCTTCGGCGACAGGCCCTTCAGCCAGGCGTTGCGCGCGTGGACCACGACCATGGCGGCACCGGCGGCGACCTGGCGGTCGACGAAGCCGGCGAACACGTCGTAATCGTTGTCCTCGTCCACGCCCAGGCGGCACTTCACCGTCACCGGGATGTCCACCGCCGCGACCATCGCCGCCACGCACTCGGCCACCAGCGCCGGTTCGCGCATCAGGCAGGCACCGAAACGCCCGGCCTGCACGCGGTCGGACGGGCAGCCGCAGTTGAGGTTGACCTCGTCGTAGCCCCAGTCGGCGGCGATGCGCGCGGCCTGCGCCAGCAGGGCCGGATCGCTGCCACCCAGCTGCAGGGCCAGCGGCTGTTCGCTGGCGTCGAAGCCGAGCAGGCGCTCACGGTCGCCGTGGATGACGGCGTTGGCGTGCACCATC
>DOKO01000281.1:1557-3273 GCA_003510825.1 Stenotrophomonas sp. | reverse complement strand
CACCATCTCGGTGTACAGCCGGGCACCCGGCGCCAGCACGCGGTGGAACACGCGGCAGTGGCGGTCCGTCCAATCCATCATGGGGGCAACGGACAGGCGCAGGGAATCGGCGTAACGGGCGGTGGCGGACGTCATCGGGGTGTTGATCGTGGAGACTGGCATTGCCAGTGAGATCAATAGTTTACACCGGGCGGCTGAATGGCGCCGGGCGGGGCCTGGGGCCTGCGGGGACGGCACCGGCGCGGCCTGCCTGAAGGCCAGGCCAATCCAGATCCATCATCCTGAGCAACCGGTCACAGTTGTCGCCTTCCGTTGACGGTGTCGGAATGTTGACGCCGCTATAGTCCCGCGCTCGCAATGGATTGGACGTGTGGAGCAGATGATGCAGCACAAGCGTATGAGCAGGACCCTCGCCGCAGCACTGGCCGTGGCCGCCCTGGCCATCGGCACGGCGACCGCGGCACCGGCGGCGACCGGGCTGAGCCCGACCTTCACCGCCTGCAGGGACAAGGCGCAGGGTGCGATCGAGCAGGCCGCGTGCCTGTCCTCGGAAACCACCCGCCAGGACCAGCGCCTGAACCAGGCCTACAAGCAGCTGCAGGCCAAGCTGAGCGGCGCGAAGAAGACCAAGCTGGTGAACGCGCAACGCGCCTGGCTGCAGTCGCGCAGCCGCGATGGCGAACTGGAGACCGCGCTGTACGACGATTCGCAGCCGGGCAACCTGCAGAGCGGATTGAACGACGCGATGCGCCTGAGCGCACGTGCCGACCAGCTCCAGGCTTACCTGCAGCTGCTGGACTGACCTTCGGGAGGGCATGCCCTCCCCCTGCACAAGGATGTAGAAGATGCCTACCAATATCGACACCCACGATCTGGACGCCACCTCCGGCGCGGTGTACTTCGCGGTCGGCCGCGGCACCGAGGGCGGCCCCGCGTCCTACCACCTGGCCATCGCCGGCATCACCCAGGGCGTGAGCGAACCGCACTGGGGCACCGTCAGCCGGGTCGCACAGAACAGCGGCTACAGCCTGGGCGCGATCCAGGTCGACTTCGGCCAGCGTGGCGAATGGGCGCTGGGCGCCATCGACGGCCACGCCCTGAAACCGGGCGAGACCACCTATGTCGATGCAGTGATCGACCAGGCCAGCGCCTATGCCAAGGCGCACAACCTGCCCTTCACCCAGGACCACGCCGACCTGCGCCGCGACCTGCTCAGCCACGGCAATGGCCTCAGCGGGCGCAGCTCGATCGAATTCATCGACACCAACACCCGCGACAGCATCAACGCCTGGGCGGGGTCGGCCGAAGGCAAGCAGTGGATCCACGCCAACATCGATTACCCGCAGGTGCGCAACGCCACCCAGACCGGCATGACGATGGTGGACACGCATGGCAGCAACATCGCCGAGGAAAACCGCTTCGAAGCGATCAGCCTGATCGCCAAGACCGCCAACCAGCTGCCCAGCCAGCTGCCCAAGCTGCAGAAGGTGCTGGAAGAAGGCGGTGACTACGAGGCGCTGCGCGCCAAGGCGGGCCAGATCCGCGAGACCTACCAGTACTTCGATGCGCCCAAGGCCGGTGACATCGCCGTGCGCTACGAAGATGCCTACGCCAACAACAAGGACGCGATGGACCGCGCCCACGCCAAGGTGAGCAGCCGCGACTTCTCGCCTGCCGGCGAGCAGAACGATGCCGACATCCAGGTGGCGCTGGGCC
>DOKO01000281.1:0-1416 GCA_003510825.1 Stenotrophomonas sp. | reverse complement strand
ACATCCAGGTGGCGCTGGGCCAGATCGGCGCGCCGCGGCAGCAGGCCGCCTCGCAGACGCTGAAGGAGGGCTCCAGCGGCCGCGAAGTGCTGAAGCTGGAAAACAACCTGGTGGCGCTCGGCTTTGCCAGCGCGGACGGCCAGCAGACGCTGAACCCGGACCGCCGCTTCGACGCCACCACCCGCCAGGCGGTGGAGGAATTCCAGCGCGCGCACAATCTGGATCCGGTGGACGGCAAGGCCGGCCGTGACACGCTGACCGCCATCGACCGCGAAGCGCGTGAACTGCAGGGCAACCTCGCCGCGCTGGGGCTGACCGATGCCAAGGGCCAGGCCATCGCCAGCGATGGCTACCTGGGCGCTGGCAGCCGCCATGCCATCAACACATTCCAGCAGCAGCACGGCCTGCCCGCCACCGGCATCGCCGATGCGGACACCCGCCAGGCACTGGCCAGCGAAGTGCAGCAGCGAGCGCAGGGCCAGAACCAGAACCCGGGACAGCAGACCGCCGCCGATCCGGCGCGCGAGACGGTGTACCCGATGTCCGACCCGCGAAGCCCGCAGAACTGGCTGTACACCGAGACGCTGGTGCAGGTGAAGTTCGCCGAGGAAGCGCGCGGGCTGCCATCCGGCGAACACAGCGAGAAGCTGGCCGCCGCCCTCACCGTGGAAGCGACCCGGGCCGGGATGTGGAAGATCGACCGGGTGGAGCTCAACCAGGATGGCTCGATGGCGCGCGCCGTGCAGGCCAATGCGATGCGCGACGAAAGCGCGTTGAACCGCAATTCCGCGCCGGTGTCCACGGCCGAGGCGATGGGCCAGAGCGTGCAGGAAAACAGCGAGCGCGCCCTGAAGGCAAGCGACCAGCAGCGCGAGCAGCAGCGGATCGACCAGCAGACCCAGCAGCACGGCCCGCGGGCCATGATGGCGTAAGCGCAGTACAGGCCCCGGGACATCCCGGGGCCTGCCTTTTCAGCAGCCTTACAGCGCGCGCCCCTTCACCTGTTCCTCCTGCTGGGCCTGCGCCTGCGGGTTGAACTGGGTATCCACCTCGGCGCTCTGCCGGGTGCTGGCTTCCACCGACTGCGACACCGCCTGCTGGCGATCGACGAAGGCGCGCTGTGCAGCCGGGTCGCCCACATTGCCCTGCACCGCGAACAGGCCCGTGCCGTCCGGGCGCGCGAGCACATGGTCGATCTGGCGCATGCCGGCAACCTTGCTCTCATAGGCCAGCTGGCCGGCGGCACGTTCGGTTTCCTGTGCGTTGGCAAACAGCGGGCTCAGCCCGGCCTGTGCGCGCTGCTGCTGCAACGCCTGCAGCTTCTCCAGCGCCTGGTTGAAGCGCGGGTTCTCGACATGCCCGGCGTCACGCATGCTGGCGGGCGTGGCGGGTGCGGCAGGCGCCACCGGAGATCGG
>DOKO01000315.1:671-17917 GCA_003510825.1 Stenotrophomonas sp. | reverse complement strand
ACAGGCCCGCGTGACCGATGTGCAGACGCGCATGCGTGCTGCGCTGGAAAAGGCCAAGAACACGGCCAAGCAGGCGGCTGACGACGCCCGCAAGGCGACGGCCTATGCCGCACTGTGGCTGTTCATCACCCTGCTGATCGGCGCGTTCTTCGCCAGCCTCAGCGCCACCTGGGGCGGCCGCCGCCGCGACCTGTAACCCGCATTCCATGCAAGGAGACCTGCCATGAAAATGATTCTGCTCTGGCTGTTGGGCGTGCCGATTCCGCTGTTGATCCTGTACGCGATTTTCTTCTGACAGCACACGCTTGAATGATCTGACCATCAGGCCGCCGAAAGGCGGCCTGATGCGTTTGCAACGCCGTACCAGGCCAGGCGGCTTCTGCGCCATCCACGCATGGCGTGGATCTACTGATGTTGCGTGCAATGAGGTTAGTTGCAAAACAAACGGCGAAAAGTTGCATCTATCTCAATTCTTGACCGCCATCCCCAAAACTCCTTAACAACCAAATATTTAGGAATCGTTGAATGGTCAGCGGGGGGTAGGGATTCCTACCATTCTCTCCGTCACCACTCCCTACCTCCGGCGTGGTGACGCTCCCCTCCCACCCTCCTTCCTCCGGGAGGGGAGCTTCTTCCTTCCATTGTCCGAGAGAGACAACCGATGAATTCCATTCTGAAGAAGGTCGCGCTGGCTGCAGCGCTGGCCACCGCTTCGCTGTCCGCACACGCCGCCGAAGCCGAGATTGCTGTCTGGGCCAGCGTCGATGCATCCCTGGCGCTGCTGAAAGCCGATGGCACTGCCCTGGACGACTCGGTCAGGCTGGTTCACAACCCCGTCAGTGGCCGACTGGGCGACTGGACCGATCGCGTCCGCATCTACAGCAATGGCACCGACAAGGATGTTGAAGTGCGTCTGGGTGCTGATCCGGTGCTGTTGCGTGAAGGTGGTGGCGGCACCGCAGTGCCGCTGGCGGTCAGCCTGAACGGTGAGGCCCTCACCACTGCCCCGCGCACCTACGAGGCCAGCAAGATCTTCGACGGCGCACTGGATGGCGCGTCGATCCCGATGGAGCTGCGTATCGCCCATGGCGGTACCGGCACGATCACCGTCGACGGCAAGTACGAGGGCATCGTCACCATCGCCATGGTTCATGCCGCCGGCACCCCGTAACACCCAGCGCTGACACCCCGCGCCGGCCCGACCACCGGGCCGGCCGCACCAGGCACCAGACCCCATGAAAGCTCCCGCACCCGCCGTCACCCGGCTGGCGGTCGCGCTCGCCTTGTCGCTGGCCACGCCGCTGGTCGCGGCACGCGGCGTTCCCGTCGGTTTCGAGGATCTGGTCGAAGGCCAGGTCGAACAGCTCGACATCCGCCTGTTCGGCCGCAGCGCCGGGCTGTCGCCGGTGCGCGTCACCCTGGAACACGTGCAGCTGGAAGATCCCGCACGCGTGCTGCAGGCGCTCGACCTGCCGGCCGATGCCCAGGCCGCGCTGCTGCCCGCGCTCACGCAGCCGCTGGCGCGCAACAGTCACCTGGCGTGTCGCTTCGGCGGTGCCGAAGCCGGCTGCGGTTACCTCGATCCGCCGGAAGACCCCAACACCGTGCGCGCGCTGTATGACGAAGGCGAGGGCGCCGTGCGCCTGTTCGTTGCAAAGCAATGGATCACCGCCGAGCCCGCCGCCGAACGCTTCCACCAGATCAGCAGCAATGCCGAGAACGCTTTCCTGCACCAGCAGACCGTCAACGTCAGCGGTGGCCGCGGCTACCAGGCGCTGAGCGCGCAGGGCGCCGGTGCGTTGGGCCTGTTCCAGCGTGGTCACATCGCCGTGGACTGGAACCTCAACAGCCAGCAGTACCGCGGTGGCCGGCGCCGCCACGATTTCCAGTTCGACAACGCCTATTACCGCCATGACCTGGGCCCGCAGCACTACCTGCAGGCCGGGCGCATGGACCGCCGCAACCTGTCCAGCCCGCAGGGCGGCACCTTCAGTTTCAGCATGCTGCCGATGGACCGCTTCGCCGGCCTGCGCATCGGCACCACCCAAGCCTATGTGGATACCGAAGCGGCGGTGCAGTCCACCCCGCTGACCGTGCTGCTGGCCCGCGATGCACGCGTGGACGCCTTCGATGGCGAGCGCCTGTTGCAGAGCTTCTACCTGCAGGCCGGCATCAACGATCTGGACACCCGCCGCTTCCCGTTCGGCAACTACACCATCACCCTGCGCATCTACGAAGACGGCGTGCTGGTGCGCAGCGAAGAGGCACCGTTCGACAAGGGCGGCGACTGGGCCAACAGCAGCGTGCAGTGGTTCATGCAGGGCGGCCGCCGCAACGAGCGCCGCAGCGATCGCTTCGATGGCGAGATGGCCGCCATGGTCGGCCTGCGCGTGCCCATGGGCCGCGATGCCGCCCTCACCGCCGGTGCCGCGGATCTCGGTGGCTTCAGCTACGGCGAGCTGCGCGTGGACCTGCGCCATCTGTTCACCACCCAGGATGTGCGCGCCAGCTTCAGCGCCATGCGCGGCAGCGACGGCAGCAGCGGCCAGCAGCACCAGCTGTCCTACCGCCGCAAGGCGTCCTGGAACGTCTACCAGCAACGCCTGCGTGGACGCACCTGCCAGTTCGAAACCGATACCCGCGACCGCCTGGCCTGCGCCGATTCGCTCAGCGCCTCGATGTCGCTGCCAGTGGCCGGCGGCAACGCCTACGTCGCCTACACCCGCCGACAGACCTGGAGCCGCGGCACCGTGTTCAACACCGACCCCGATGATCCGATGGCCGCGCTCGACCCGCTGCTGCCGTGGGAGCCGCGCTACAGCCGCGATCCCAACCTCACCCGCACCTGGCAGGCCAGCTACAGCCGCATGCAGCGCTGGCAGGAATTCAGCGTGTCCACCCGCGTGGGCGTGTGGCAGCAGGGCACCCAGCGCAGCGTGGGCGACAGCCGCGACCGCGGCATCTTCATCAACCTCAGCCTGACCCGCCTGCAGCGCCGCGACCTTGGCAGCTCGCAGCGGCGCTATGCCGTGGATGTGCGCCAGCCGCAGCACGCGCGCCCCGATGTGAACTACAGCGCCGGCCAGACCCTGCGCCAGGAAGTGGATGCGCAGTACCGCGAGGCCACCGTGGATCTGCGCGGCAACAACAACGACCGCTACAGCGCATCGCTGAGCGGGCAGACCCAGAACAAGTACGGCCACACTGGCGCCAGCGTGTCGCACTACCAGCAGCGCGGCAGCAACGAGGTCACCTACAGCGCGACCCACAGTTCCGGGCTGGCGCTGGGCCGCCGTGGTTTCTACTGGGGCGGTGGCCTGGGCGCCGAAGCCGGCCTGGCCGTGCAGGTCGACGGCACCGACGATCTGGAACTGACCGGCGTGGCCGCCGAGCTGCAGGTGGGCGGCCAGCGCAAGCAGCGCCTGGCATTGGGCGAACGCCGGCTGATGCCGCTGTCGGCCTATCAATCGCACCGCGCCGAAGTGCAGGATGCCAGCGCACTGAACAGCGACGCCGCCATCCGCGTGACCGGCGTGGGTGGCGCGCGCCCGCTGTTCCTCGCGCCCGGCCGCCTGATGCGCATGGCCGTGCCGATTGAAGTGACCTACACCTTCATCGGCAACGCACGCGACGTGGCCGGCGTGCCGCTGGGCGGCGCCCGCATCCTCAATGCCCCCGTGCCCGGCACCGGCAACAACGGCGGCTTCGTGGCCGATTTCCCGCGCCGCGAACGCACCCTGTACCTGCTCCAGGACGACCGCCTGCTGCAGTGCCCGCTACAGGTACGCGAGCGCCGCAGCGTGGTGATGCTGGTGGGCGCGGTGCACTGCGAGCCGCTGGCCGTGGCCCAGCTGCCGGCCGAGATCCGCCAGCAGGCGCGGGTGACCCGGCTGCTGCAGGAACAGGCGCTGATTGCAGGCACGCAGCAGACCGCTGCGGCAGGAGGTACGCCATGAAGCGCGCACTGCGTGGGCTGATGTGGGTGATGTTGAGTACGGCGCTGGTGGTGATGGTACCGCGGGCGTTTGCGCAGCGGCCGCCGGAAAAGCTCCCCGACGCCGGGCTCACATCTGAACTCATCGAGCTTTCATGGGATAGGGCGAGTATGCCGACGGAGGTGGTAATTGCGGGTCCGAGAAGACTTATTGCATACAGCTCAGATCCTTCGATGCGATTTGGTGCGCTACACCTAACCTGCCGCTCATTCTCCGACAGCCAGTTTGGTAGGTGTCCGACATCGGATACCAGCGAGCATGGAACCTACGCAGGTTCGGTAATTCTGCAGTTCAGCGAGATGCGGAGTGGGCTTGTTACGGAAGTCTCTGTAACAGGTTGGCTCGATAGAGCCGAGTCGGGACGGGCTTGCAATGACTATTGGCAACCACAACCGAGGCCGCTATGGACGTCGCAAGCGACACCATGCCCTACTCCAGCGAGCGGCACCGCCTTCTCGCTAGTGATCAATGATTCAGATCTTGGGCGGCTAGTGGCTGGTGATTGGAATTCCACGCTACGACTTGACTTGAGGGACGAGTCTGGCGGAGTGCTAGCGAGCTTCGAGTATCTGCTCAAGTTCACTGTCACCGACCGCGACGCAGTAGCCATCTATTTCCCGCACTTCGACGAGATCTCCCCACACGTCGGTCTCAACCTCCGCTACGACCCCCTCACCCAGACCGTGGGTGGCGGCACAACCGTGGACATGTGCCTGTACGACGGCCTCGGCTCGAACGCGCCGTACCTGGGCGTCACCGTTCGTGACTCCGGCGGTCGAGCACCGGGCCCGAGCGGCTTCTCCGCATGGCACCGCGACAGCGGTGGCTCCGGCGACAGTGAGCGCCTCGATTACAACGTCACGCTCGACTACAACGGTGCGCCGCTGCCCATGCGCAACGGCGTGGAAGAACAGCTCACCGGGATTGATACCGCAAAGCTGAAGCTGGTGGTGCTGCCCGGGATGACCCAGCCCGTGTTCTGCGTGGACACACCGCTGCGCCTGAACATGCCGCGCGTTCCCATCGCCGAGAAACAACCCGGCTACTACCGCGGCGACCTGAAGGTCGAGCTCCGCGTCCCCGCCGGCGTGCCCTGATCCCCACCAGGAACTTCCATGAAAACTCTCTCATTCTGTCTGCTCCCGTTCTGCCTGCTGCTGGCACTGCCCGCACAGGCCAATCTGACCGTGCACCCGATGCGCACCTCGGTGGACGCCAAGCGCGGCACCCAGATCCGCGTCTATTCGCAGTCCACCCAGCCGCAGTACATCCAGGCCTCGCTGCGCCGCATCGTCGATCCCGCTGGCCCGGAAGAGACCGAGGTGGAAGTGGAACCCGGTGATGCCGCCATCGCGGTAACGCCCGGCAAATTCGCGTTATCAGGTGGCGGCAACCGCCTTATCCGCGTCATTCCACTGCAGCCGGTCGAGCGAGAGACTGCGTACCGCGTGTACTTCGAAGGTGTCGCAGGGCCGGAGGCCTCGTCCGCCGAAACGAAGGAACAGGCAGAGGCAAAAGTCGGCGTCAACCTGGTCTGGGGCGCGTTGGTGAACGTGCTGCCGCATGACGGTACGGTGCTGCCGCGTGTGCAAGGCAACAGCCTGCGCAACGACGGCACGCTGCGTCTGGGCTTCACCAGCATTGCGGACTGCGTGGGCAGCCGCTGCACGGCCCATGACGTGTCAAAGAGCCTGTACCCGGGCAGCGCGCTGGCGCTGCCATTTGCCGTTGAGCCCGGGCACACCGTGCAGCTGCGCTACCGGCTTACCCGCGATGGCTACCGCGAGCACGTGCAGACCCTCACGCCCTGATCCCCACAGCCCGCCACGCGCATGGCGCGGGCGGGTTCCTTTCTGTATTCCCTGTTAAGGAGTTAAACGATGAACAAGATCTATCGACGTCTATGGTCCACAGCGCGCCAGTGCTGGGTGGTGGCCAGTGAGTTGACCGCGCCGCGCGGAAAGGCGGCCTCAACGTTCGGTGCATCTGCCCTGATGGCTGCACTGACCGTGTTGCCGGACGTAGGCATCAGCAGTGCCAGTGCGAATTACTACGAAACATGTCAGAACCGGAATCAGCCGGTTTTCAACTGCGTCCCGTTCGTATCTCATCTGGAAGGGTCCCAGCCCAATACCTTCGGTTCCGGATCGAGGTCATACATGATGCTGGGCATGAGCAACCACTTGGATGGTAGCTTCTCCACGCTGGTCGGAAACTGGTCGCGCTCCGTCGGCAACAACAATGCTGTGTTTGGCTTTGACGCGCGAGCAAAACAGGGAAGCAGCGCTGTATTTGGCGCTCGATCCGAAGCGGACGGTGCAGGCGCCGTTGCGCTGGGGTCTTCCGCCTATTCGTTTGGTGCAAAATCCATTGCACTCGGGTTCGCAGCAAGAACTGTCGGTAATGATGGGGGCGTGTCGCGCATCGCCATCGGCGGTGATGCCTATGCTGGGTCGGCGGGGTGGACCGGCGCAGTTGCGCTTGGCGGCGAATCCAGGGCTGAGTTCGACGGCATCGCTCTCGGCTACCAAGCCCAGGCAAAGGGTGTTGGCTCTGTCGCCTTGGGGCGCGGCGCGGTCGCAACCGAACGCTTTGTCGTTTCAGTTGGCAACGCGACTGACCCGCGACGCATCGTCTATGTCGACAATGGTAATGTGACAGAGAACAGTCTGGACGCAGTGAATGGGCGTCAGTTGTTTGGTGTCAGGAACACGGCGGAAAAAGGCGTTTCCGATGCTGCTGCCGCGCAGAGAACTGCCACGGGCGCAAACAACCAGGCCGCCGCAGCGAAGAACACGGCTGATCTGGCATTGGCCAGGACCAATCTGGTCACTCAGACGCACGCAGGCAGTGGTATCCGTATCGGCGGTGACAATACCGGTAACGTTCTGACGGTCAGCAACAAGAACGGGGACACGCGGTACTTGAATGGTGTTCGAAACGGAACCTTGAGCGCTACCAGCACGGATGCGGTTACCGGTCAGCAGCTGTTTGCAACGCACCAGAGAATCGACGCGGCGTCCCGCAGCATCGCAACCGGCAATGCAATCGATGCTGACAAGCGCGCGTCGGCTAGCGGAAGCCTGTCCGTGGCTATGGGCCAGTTGGCGAAAGCCGACGGAATGGCGGCGCTTGCGTTGGGGCACAGTGCGGTAGCCGAAGGCGGCAACACCATTGCCATGGGCAGCGCATCGGGTGCGTCGGGCGCATTCGCCGTCGCGCTGGGCGGTAACGCCAAGGCAACGCATGATAATTCGGTGGCGCTGGGTGAGAAGTCCGTCACGACCGGTGCCAGGCAGGTGTCTGTCGGCAACGCGACGATGAAGCGCAAGATCGTGAACGTCGATGACGGGGCGATCAATGCCAACAGCAGTGACGCGGTGACCGGCAGGCAGATGTTCCAGGAAAGTCAGCGCGTGAGCGGTCTGGTAAGGCAGGCCGGAGACGCGGGGATTCTGTATCTGGGCTCGGAGAATGTGGGGAACGGCATTACCGTCAGCAACAAGAATGGCGGCACGCGTTACATCAACGGTGTGACCAATGGCTCGGTCAATGCCACCAGCAATGATGCCGTGACCGGTCAGCAGCTGTTCGCCACCAACAACAACGTGACTACTGCGCAGAACATCGCGAACAACGCATTGGGCAGAGCCAATGCGCTTGGCGGCCTGGTCAGCCAGCTCGCCGCCGATGGCAACGTCCGCCTGGGCGGAGAGAACACGGGCACGGTGCTGGATGTGCGCAACAAGTCGAATGTCCACCGCACTCTGAGCGGGCTTGCTGACGGAGCGGTCAACGCCACCAGTGGTGATGCGATTACCGGTAAGCAGTTCTTCCAGGAGAGCCAGCGCGTAACTGGTCTCATGAGGCAGGCCGGACCCGCGGGAATCCTGTATCTGGGCTCGGAGAATGTGGGGAACGGCATTACCATCAGCAACAAGAACGGCGGCACGCGCTACATCAACGGTGTGAGCAACGGTTCGGTAAATGCCACCAGCAATGATGCCGTGACCGGTCAGCAGCTGTTCGCCACCAACAACAGTGTGGCGGCCGCACGGAACGTGGCAGACAACGCACTGGGCAAAGCCAATGCCGTTGGTGGGCTGGTCAGCCAGGTTGCAGCCGATGGCAACGTCCGCCTGGGCGGTGAGAATACGGGTGCCGTGCTGGATGTTCGCAACAAGTCGAATGCCAACCGCACCCTGAGCGGCCTGAAGGATGGTGCACTCAATGCGACCAGCACCGAAGCCGTGACCGGTAAGCAGCTCAACACCACCAATACCGAAGTAGCCTCTGTACGGACCGTGGCAACGGCAGCGCAGACTACCGCGAACACCGCCAAGACCACGGCAGACAATGCGCTGGGCAAGGCCAATACCCTGGGCGGGCTGGTCAGCCAGGTTGCAGCCGACGGCAACGTTCGCCTGGGCGGTGAGAACACCGGCAGCGTGTTGGATGTGCGCAACAAGTCGGGCGGCGCCCGTACCCTGTCGGGCCTCGCCGATGGCGCAATCAATGCCACCAGCACCGAGGCTGTGACGGGCAAGCAGCTGCAGGCCACCCATGATCGTCTTGCAACGGCCCAGTCGCGCGCCGACGCCGCACACGCTGGTGCTACGGCTGCGCAGACGACGGCCAACCAGGCCAAGGCAAAGGCCGATGCGACCGGCAATGCCGTAGCCACGTCGGCGGTCATCGAGGATCGCAATCGCGCCACCGCTACGGGCAACCTGGCGATGGCGATGGGCCAGGCTGCCAAGGCCAATGGCACTGCAGCGTTTGCCATGGGCCATAACGCGACCGCGGCCGGCGACAATGCCGTTTCTCTGGGCAGTGCATCTTCTGCCACGGCAAGAGCTGCCGTGGCGCTGGGTGGCAACGCCAAGGCAAAGCACGAGAACTCCGTTGCACTGGGTGAGCGCTCGGAGACCGGCGGCATCAACGAGGTTTCGGTGGGCAACGCTGCGACCGGCCTCAAGCGGCGCGTCGTGAATGTTGACGATGCACGTCTGACCGACAGCAGCACCGATGCAGTGACTGGCAAGCAGTTGTTTGCCACCAATGAGAAGGTCCAGACCAACGAGGCCGTGCTGGCAGATCATGGTACAGATCTGGCGGCGCAGTCTGGCCGTATTGCTGACAATCGACGCGATCTGGATGCACTGCGTTCGGAGTTTGATGACTTCGATCCGGACCTGGATGGTGTGGTGAAGTTTGCTGCCGATGGAAGTGTGGATGTCGCTGGCGGGAAGCTGCGTGGCGTGGCCGCAGGTGATATCAGCTCTGCGGCGAGTACGGATGCGGTGAATGGTGGGCAGTTGTTTGCTACGAACATCCGAATAGATGCCATCGAGGGGAATGCTTCCTTTGTCTCCGTGGGCTGGGATGACGAGAGCGCCAAAGCTAGATCTGCGTTACTGGCCGTCGCAATCGGTAGTGATTCGGTTGCGTCGGGAGTTGGATCTACAGCAGTTGGCAGTTTCTCTGCTGCATCCGCTACAAACTCGGTTGCCATCGGTAGGGGGGCTCAGGTCTCGCTAGGCGCAGATCTTGGATTTGCTCTAGGCACTGGCAGTGAGGTCGCCGCCAGAAATGGCGTAGCTGTTGGTGCAGCTTCACGAGTGCTAGCGACCGCTGAAGGTGCGGTTGCTTTGGGCGCCACGTCGGTCGCGAAAGACGCTGGAACGGTGTCGTTCGGTAACGAGACGTTGAAGCGTCGGTTGGTCAACATCTCTAGAGGTAGCGACTCCAATGACGCTGTTTCGATCGGGCAGCTTGACGACGCTCTTCGGATTCTGGGTGCAGGTTCAGGCATGGATAGCAACGGCAACATCATCGCCCCCACGTACAGTGTCCAAGGCGGAATTCAAAACAACGTCGGCGATGCCTTGGCCGCACTCGACAGCGCCGTGGTCACTGCAGACAGCCGCGTGGACAACCTGGAAGGCAAGCTGCGCTCCGCATTCCAGGATGGCCCGTCGGTACGTGCCGATGGCCTGAACCAGCTGGTGCTGGCAGGCGTCAATGGTTCGGTGCTGACCAATCTGGCCGACGGCCGCATTGCCGCAGGCAGCCGTGACGCTGTGACCGGTAGCCAGCTGTTTGACGCGAAGCAGGAGATCGCCCGCAACCGTAATGATCTGAATGACCTGCGCGGTGAGCGTGATGGCCTGCTGTCGCGCGGGCTTATGGCGGCGGAGCAGGGCAACGTGATCGACTTCGGCGGCGCCCGTTTGACGGGTGTTGCTGATGGGGTTATCTCTGCGAATAGCCGCGATGTGGTCAATGGCCGGCAGCTGTTTGCTCTCAACGAAAGTCTTTTGGGGCTTGAAGCTCATGGTCGATTCTTCAAGGTTGGATACGACAAGGAAAGTTCCCCAGCAAGCGCTGGTTTGCTCGCAGTTGCAATCGGCGATTCTGCACAGGCATCGCTGGCTAACGAAGGCGGAACAGCTGTCGGAAGCTTTGCTAAGGCGCTTGGCTTTAATTCAGTTGCCTTGGGGCGCGGCGCAGCGGTGAGCGAGAGTGCGACCAGTGGGTTTGCATTGGGCTCTAGCTCGCGCGTAGAGGGGAATGGCAGCGTAGCCCTCGGTTCCCAAGCTTGGGTTACAGCGAAAAATAGCGTCGCACTTGGATACGGCTCTCGCGCTGATGAGGAAGGTACGGTATCGGTCGGCAATGCGAGTGTGCGGCGGAGGATTGTCAACGTAGCCAACGGCCGCAACGCCACCGATGCCGCCTCCGTCGGCCAGCTCCGCGGCGCGCTCGCCTCCCTCGGCGGTGATGTCGATGCCAACGGCAACATCATCAACCCCACCTTCAATGTGCAGGGCGGCCAGCAGTCCACCCTCAACGACGCCCTGTCCAGCCTGGACTCCGCGGTCGTCACCAACTCCACCCGTACCGACCGCGTGGAATCCCAGCTCCGCTCGGTCTTCCAGGACAGCCCGACCGTCCGCAACGACGGCCTGAACCAGCTCACCTTCGCCGGTGCCAACGGCATGGTGCTGTCCAACGTCGCCAACGGTGCCATCGCCGCCGGCAGCCGCGATGCGGTCAACGGTGGCCAGCTGCATTCCATGCAGCAGCAGCTCAACGGCCGCATGGATGGGCTGGAACAGCGTATCGACGGCCAGCCGCAGGCACCGCAGTCGCGTGCGCTCACCGTGGCCGCTGCAGACAGCACGATTTCCTCCGCCCCGGTGGCAACGCCGGCCGCCGACGAGCCGACCACGCCGCCGCCGTCCAGTGGTGACAACAAGGTCGTCGCCGATGCCGGCAATGCACCGAAGTCGTCGCCGCAGCCGCAGGCCGATGCACCCAAGCCCGAGGCGCCGACGCCGCAGGTGGATACCGCCGAACTGGAGAAGATGCTGGCCCGTGCCAACGAGTACAGCGATGGCATTTCCCGCGAGGTGGATGCGCGCCTGAACAAGATGGACAAGCGCTTCAACCGCATGGCGGCGATGAGCAGCGCGCAGAGTGCGATGGCCATGAACACCGCTGGCCTGAACACCTACAACCGCCTGGGTGCGGGCGTGGGCTACAGCGAGGGCGAATCGGCCATGGCCGTGGGCTACCAGCGCGTGTTGAACGAAAAGGGCTCGGCCACCTTCAGCCTCAATGGTGCCTTCACCAACAGTGGTGAACGCAGCATGGGCGTGGGTGTGGGCATCGGCTGGTAAGCCGTGCAGCCCCGGCGTGGCGCGCAGAAGGATGCCCGTTGCGCCGGGGCACTTCAAAGGGAGATGGCGATGTACAAACGGTTCAGCCGTTTCATGACCTACCGGCGCTTCTATGTATGGCGCGCGCGGTACAACTATGTGGTGCGCAGCATCAATGGATGGACGCTTGTCTACGCGCTGCTGATGCTGGGCCTGGTGTATTCCTGCTGGATCATCTGGAAGATCAGCAACCCGCCGGTACCGCGCGTGCATCCGGAGGCGGCCAAGGTGCAGGTGCGGTTGATCCGGGAGCAGTCGATGCATCGCGTGGCCGTCGCACTCCACGGCGGCGGCAAGCCCGGGCAGGATTACACCACGGCCGACGAGCTGCGTGCGGCGACGCTGCGCGCGATGCGGGCGCGTGAGCTCTACCTGGGCGAGGAGTCCAAGCAGTTGCAGGCCGACATGCTGGCGGATATCTCCGACTACATCCGGGCGACGGGTGTGTGTGCGCCTTTCATCTGCTGGCATGTGAAAGAGAGCGTCGCGCGACTGCAAAGGGCAGGGGAGCGCACGGCTGCACTGGATGAAGCGCTGCGGCCGATGTTGAACCTGCCCAGCGGGGCGCTGCCGCCACTGGAAGGAGAACTGGACCGGTTGCAGAACTCGTGGTCCGACCCGTTCCAGGATGTGGTCTTCCACGGCTGGATGCTCAGCGACATGCAGGTGCTGCACGAGCGCATGATGAAGGAGTACCCCCAGCGCGAGCCGATGCCGTGGTTGTCGCGGTTGATGGACAAGCCGTTGGACCCGCGTTACGCCATGTGACGCGCCGGTAGGTGTCGACTTTGGTCGACACGGCGTAACGCTGCCAGCCAAGGTTGGCATCTACCGGTAGCGCCGGGCCATGCCCGGCGGAACACCACAGCGCCAACCAAGGTTGGCGTCTACCGATCCTGCGGGGCGCCTGCGCCGATGTAGGCGGTGATCTCGGCTTCCGCCAGCAGCTGCCGCAGCTGCGCGATGGATGCCCGCCGCATCGGCTTCTCGTCCACTGGCGACAGCGGTGCCTGGCGCAGGGCGTCGTAGGGCAGCACAGCCAGGTCGAACGTCAGCTCCTCCGCACTGAACACCCACACCGGTACGTCCAGGCTGCGCTCGCGGTCCAGGCGCAGCCGGCGTACGCGCGATTCGGCGGGAATGCCGTGTTCGTCGAGGAAGCGGTGCACGGCTTCCGGGTCATCGCTGTGCACGTGCAGCTGCACGGGGCTGTTGTTGTCGGCGGTGCCGTCCAGCACCGGTCCGACCAGGCGTGGGGCGAAGCCATGCAGGAATTCCAGGGCGCGTACGGCGGCCTCGCGGCGGCGCTGCAGGTCGTTGCCGTGCTCGGGCCCGGCGAACAAGCGCTGGTACTCGCGCAGGGCGTCTTCGATCTCGACGTTGCGGGGCAGGGAGGCATCGTCGTGGATGCCGAGGCGGCTGGCGGCCTTCAACTTGGCCTGGTGGTAGTCGCGGATTCCGCCTTCGGCCATGAGGCGGGCGGCTTCGTGGGCGAGGCGGTGGCGCCGCTCGCGGGTCTGGCTGGCAGCATGCTGACGTGCCCGATGCATGCAAAGACTCCTGATGCGACCTGCAGACAGGTTAGCGCAGTGATGTGACATCTGCGTGGGCGCGCATTGGTAGATGCCAACCTTGGTTGGCGATCATTGTGCGAGCGCCAACCAAGGTTGGCATCTACCGGTAGCGCCGGGCCATGCCCGGCGGATGCCCAAGCAGTGCCAACCAACGGTTGGCACCCACCAGGCAGAGGCAAAGGCAGTGCCAACCAGCGGTTGGCACCCACCCATGCGGGCCTTAGAAGATATCGAACGCGGCGGCGTCGGCCTGCGGGGTGTTCTGCAGGTTGAGGTCGTAGTCGGTCAGGCGGTCCATGTCTTCCACCTTCACCCACTCCACCGCGCCGTTGAGCGTGGCCTGGACCATGCCGGCCGGCGGTTCGTTCTCGGCCAGCGGCACGTCCTTCAGGGCGGTGCGCATGTAGTCGATCCAGATCGGCAGGGCGGCCTTGCCACCGTATTCGCGGTAGCCCAGCGAGCGGAAGTCGTCGCGGCCCACCCAGACGGTGGTGACGTACGGGCCGCCGAAGCCGGAGAACCAGGCGTCGCGGTGGTCGTTGGTCGAACCGGTCTTGCCACCCAGGTCGGCGCGGCCGAGCACCTTCGCGGCGGTACCGGTACCGCGCTGGACCACGTCGCGCATCATCGACACCAGCTGGTACGCCGTACGGGCGTCGATCGCGCGCGGGGCGGTGCGGGCGTCCGGGTTGACCGGCGCGGCCGGGGTCTCGGTGGCCGGCTTGGCAGCTGCGGTGGCATCGGGCTTGGGCGCCGGGGCGCCGAAGTTGAAGCCGTCCACCACCTGGTTCACCGGCTGGTCGCTGGTGCCGGCGCACTCGCGGCAGGCCAGGGCCGGGTTCTCCTTGAACACCACGGTGCCGTCGCGGTCGGTCACCTGGTCGATCAGCCAGGTGTCCACGCGCGAGCCGCCGTTGGCGAACACGGCGTAGCCGCGGGCCACCGACAGCGGGGTGAGCGAGGCGGTACCCAGCGACATCGACAGGTTCGGCGGCAGTTCCGATTCGGCAAAGCCGAACTCACTGATGTACTTGCGCGCGTAATCCACGCCCATGCCGTCTAGCAGGCGCACCGAGACCAGGTTGCGCGACTGCACCAGCGCTTCGCGCAGGCGCATCGGGCCGCGGAAGCCGCCGCCGTCGTTCTGCGGGGCCCAGGTCTTGCCGCGGCGGTCGCGGAACACGACCGGGGCGTCGAGCACGATCGAGGCCGGGTTGTAGCCCTTGTCGAAGGCGGCCGCGTAGACGAACGGCTTGAAGCTCGAACCCGGCTGGCGACGGGCCTGGGTGGCACGGTTGAACTTGTTGCCGGAGAAGCTGAAACCACCGACCAGGGCCTTCAGGGCGCCGCTGTGGGCATCCAGCGAAACCAGGGCGGACTGGCCGCGCGGAATCTGGTCCAGCAGCCACTCGCCTTCCTTCGCACCAGCGCGCACGCGCACGATGTCGCCGCGCTGCACCAGCTTGCCCGGGGTCTTGTTGGTCCACTTGGCGGCGCCGGCCGGCAGCACGATCTCGCTGCGGTTGGCCAGGACCACGGTGGCGCTGCCATCGGCGCCGGTGCTGGCGACGATGGCCGGCAGCAGGCCGGCCTGGCCGGCGATGCCGCGCAGGTGCTCGGCCAGGGCGGCGGCGTCATCACCGGCGCCCAGCTGCACCTGCTTCTCCACGCCGTGCCAGCCGTGGCGGTGGTCGTACAGCAGCAGGCCGTCACGCACGGCCAGGTTGGCCGACTCCTGCAGGGTGGCATCGATGGTCGTGGTGACGTGGTAACCCTTGTTGACCACGTCGCCGCCGAAGCGGGCGATCATTTCCTGGCGCACCAGCTCGGCCACGTACGGGGCGTACACCTCCACCGGCGGCTCATGCGGGGTGGCGTGCATCGGCACGGCCTTGGCCGCATCGGCCTCGGCCTGGCTGACGAACTTCAGGTCGGCCATGCGCTGCAGCACGTAGTTGTCGCGGCGCTGGCGGGCACGTTCCGGGTTGGAGATCGGGTTGCCGGAGGAGGGGAACTTGGGGATGCCGGCCAGCGAGGCCATTTCGTCCAGGTCCAGCTCGTTCAGCTTCTTGCCGTAGTAGAACTCGGCGGCGGCGGCCACGCCGTAGGCGCGGTTGCCGAAGAAACTCTTGTTCAGGTACAGCTCGAAGATCTCGTCCTTGCTCAGCTCGGACTCGATCTTGCGGGCCAGCAGGATCTCGGCCAGCTTGCGCGTGTAGCTGTACTCGGAGCTGAGGAAGAACTGGCGGGCGACCTGCTGGGTGATGGTCGAACCACCCGGCACGCGCCGGTCGCTGGTGGTGGCCAGCAGCCAGACCGCGCGGGCGATGCCCTTGTAGTCCACGCCGCCATGCTCATAGAAGCGGGCGTCCTCGGTGGCCAGGAAAGCCCTCTTCAGGTTCTCCGGCACGTCCTTCATGGTGATGGGGGTGCGCCGGGTCTCGCCGAAGACGGCCATCAGCTTGCCATCGGCAGCATAGACGTACATCGGCTCCTGCATTTCCACGTCGCGCAGGGTCTGCACGTCGGGAAGCTTGGACGATACGGCGTAGTACAGGCCGCCCACGGCGGCAGCACCAACCAGCGCCAGGACCAGGACAACAACAAAGATCCAGCGCAGCCAGCGGCGGAGACGAGTCATCGGTGTCAGATTCCGATTGCGAATTTCGTGGTCGCAGAGTATAGATTACGCAAGGTAGCGGCTGGGGCCGGTACCGGGGAACGCAAGGGGAATTGCCAGGGGCTGCGTGTTCATCCTGTGAGGGATTTCACAGCAGGGCGGTTGCCATTCGCTAAAAATAAGTTATTAATGCGCGGACGCAGATCCTGTGTCCAAGTGCCCGTCGGCAGGGGAGAAACCGTGGGGCTCATCCCAAAAAGTCAGTCGCCGCTCATTGGCGTCGACATCAGTTCGACTGCGGTAAAGCTGTTGCAGCTTTCCCGCAGCGGCAATCGTTTCCGCGTGGAACACTACGCCGTGGAACCGTTGCCGCCGAATGCTGTGGTTGAAAAAAACATCGTCGAAGTGGAGGCCGTGGGTGAGGCCATCCGCCGGGCGATGAACCGTTCCGGCAGCAAGGCCAAGCTGGCCGCGGCCGCCGTGGCCGGTTCGGCGGTGATCACCAAGGTGATCCCGATGCCGGCCGACCTCGACGAGGGCGACATGGAAGCCCAGATCGAGCTGGAAGCGGTCAACTACATTCCGTACCCGATCGAGGAAGTGAACCTGGACTTCGAGGTGATCGGGGCGATCCCGAACAACCCGGAGATGGTCCAGGTGCTGCTGGCTGCCTCGCGCTCGGAAAACGTCGAGCTGCGCCAGTCGGCGCTGGAGCTGGGCGGCCTGCAGGCCAAGGTGATGGACGTGGAGGCCTTCGCGGTCGAGAACGCCTTCGCCCTGGTGGCCAGCGAACTGCCGGTGTCCCACGACGGCGTGGTGGCCCTGGTCGACATCGGCGCCACCATGACCACGCTGAACGTCCTGCGCGGCGGCCGTAGCCTGTACAGCCGCGAACAGGTGTTCGGTGGCAAGCAGCTGACCGACGAGATCATGCGCCGCTACGGCCTGAGCTACGAGGAAGCCGGTCTGGCCAAGCGCCAGGGCGGGCTGCCGGAAAGCTACGAAGTGGAAGTGCTGGAGCCCTTCAAGGAAGCGACGGTCCAGCAGATCAGCCGCCTGCTGCAGTTCTTCTACGCAGGCAGCGAATTCAACCGGGTTGACCACATCGTGCTCGCCGGCGGTTGCGCCGCGCTGGCCGGTCTGCCGGAGATGGTCGAAGAGCAGCTGGGCGTGCCGACCGTGGTCGCCAACCCGCTGGCACAGATGACCCTGGGCCCGAAGGTGCAGGCGCAGGCGCTTGCCCAGGATGCCCCCGCGCTGATGATCGCTACCGGTCTGGCACTGAGGAGCTTCGACTGATGGCACGCATCAATCTATTGCCCTGGCGCGCCGA